>JAIWEZ010000027.1:0-14302 GCA_048631945.1 Gammaproteobacteria bacterium
CATCCATGAATCGTAAAACTCAATGGGCACAAGCGTAAGTTTCCAATTCAGAAATGAGCAATTTTCCGCAAGGTCAAGGAAAACAAGGGGTTGCGCGGAGGCGTACCGAGGTACGTCGCACAAGCAACTCCGCAGTTTGACGCCGATTCAGCCGTCGTAGCCAAAAAGGCTACTATGGCGAAGTCGGCGATTGCGGAAAAGGGCCATTTATGGATGGAAACTAGATACTTATCAGTATGATCCCGTATACTATTTACATAATCAAACAAACATAAGGAGGAGAATGGGGATGAAAAAAAACAAGGGTCTTCAAATAGCGGCGATGCTCGCTGCTTCAATTTGGCTTTTGATCTCGTGTGCGGGCAGCCAGGTAAGTATGGAAGAAGCTCCTGCAATGGTTAATCCAGGAGAGGAAGTCAACCGATTTGACAATGAGATCAGCAATGCACAGAAGAATCAGCTAAATGATTTGTCGCCAAGCTCTTTTGCTGAGGCCGAGGGTTACCTTATGGATGCCAAGAAAGCCTTGGGGAGTGGAGATGAACTGTCACAAATCATGGAGATGATTGCCCTGGGACGTACCCAACTGCAGCATGCCGAGGAGATAGCTCAAGTAGCGAGAACGACATTACCCGATGTGATTAAAGCTCGTGAACTAGCTCGCGCCGCAGGAGCTACCAGCTTGGATGAAGATTATGCTAAGGCCGAAGAACAGTTTCTCAAGCTCACTAAAGCGATAGAGAACAACGACTTGAAGTATGCCCAGAAGAATAGGGAGAAAGTTGCATCTGTTTTTGATCAACTTGAGCTGCGAACGATCCAGGAACAGACTCTTGGCGAGGCTCGCAGATTGATCAAACAGGCTGAGAAGGACGGGGCACGAAAACTTGCGCCAAAGACCCTGGAAACTGCACAGGGGAAGTTGGATGGGGCTTACGCATTCATTTCTCATCATCGTTATGAAAAAGAAACGATACAGGAGAAATCAAGCGAAGCACTCTTCCAGGCCCACCGTCTTCTTGAAGTTACAAGGCAAAGTGAAAAGGTAAGAGAAATGGAGCCCGAGCCGATTAGCCTTTGGGTTGAGGGAATGCTGAGCCAGACGGCAAACAAACTTGCTGCCACAGACATGCGTAATAAATCGTTTGACATTCAACTTGAAAATATCCTCGGCTCAATTACAGCACTGCAAGAGGATCGAAAATTCATTGCAAGCCAGGAGAAAGCTCATCTGGAGGAAATTGAGTCTCTTAAGCAACAGGTTGCAGTGTTAGAGGGAAAGACCCGCGAGGAGCAGGCTGCCGTAGAACGGCTGGAGGCAGAGAAGCGGTTCAACGAGCTTTTCAACCAAGTCAAGGGTTACTTTACTTCGGACGAGGCGGAAGTTTACAAACAAGGAAACAGGTTGATCATTCGTCTAAGTGCCATGCAATTCCCCGTAGGTCAAGCTGTGATTATGCCAAGCAACTACGGGTTGCTCAGTAAAGTTCAGCGATCAATAAGAACTTTCGGTGCGCCAAATCTTGTAATTGAGGGACACACTGACAGTACAGGATCAGAGGAAGTAAATGAACATCTGTCTCATCAGCGCGCAGAATCAGTACGTGACTACATAGTAGCAAATGGGACATTATCAGAAGAGAAGGTAGTGGCTATCGGGTACGGTTCTAAGCGGCCTTTGGCATCCAATGAGACTCTTGAGGGGCGTGCTATCAACCGGCGAATTGATGTAATTATTTCGCCTAGGCCAGAATCCGGATAGTAACGGCAAATTAATCACATCAAGGAGAAGTAATGTCCAAAACAACCTCCCATGAAAATCGTCCCCAACGTGTCCTGCTGTCAGGCGTCTTTGGCCCCTTTGGCGTTGACGACGCGTACGGACGTAAAGAAAACATAATGGAACTGTTTCACAACCAGGTTACGAAAGCCCAGGAGATGGGCTCCTGGCGCTTTCAACATCGTTCGTTTGGTCTATATTTTCTGGCCGCTAACATCAACGCTGATGTAACTGTGCTGGATTTCCCGAGCCGAAAACGGTTTATGCGGGAGCTAAAAAAAGGCTACGACGTCGTAGGCATTTCGTTTATAACGCCAAATTTTATCAAGGCCAAGGAAATGACACGACTCACGAGGCTGATATCCCCGGAGTCAACCATTGTGCTCGGTGGTCACGGCGCGGCGATTGATGGAGTGGAGCATTTAATTGACTGCGATCACGTGGTCAAGGGTGAAGGAATTCGCTGGTTGAGGTCTTTTTTGGGGGAGGATCCCGATGCCCCCTTTGTGCACCCAACTCTGTCCATTGCCGAGCGACAGGCGGCATTCGGGGTTCCGTTCCCCGGGGTTGGGGCCAACCTGCTGGTGCCCGGGGTAGGATGTGTCAATGGTTGTAAGTTTTGCTGCACTTCGCATTTTTTCGGCCGAAAATATACAGCCTACCTCTCGACGGGCAAACAAGTCTTTGAAACAGCACAAAGAATCGCTGACGAACGAGGCATTGATGAATTTTTCATCATGGACGAAAATTTTCTCAAGGACCACCAACGATCGAAGGAACTGCTCGCTGAAATGGAACTACATCAGCGTTATTTTACTTTTCACATGTTTTCCTCAGCCGAGGCCATCACCGCGTTTGGTGTCGACAATTTGGTCCGTCTCGGTGTGAATTTTGTTTGGATTGGTTTTGAGGCTTCCAGCAGTAAGGGGAACTTTGAAAAGAACAAAGGCATTGATGCCAAGCGTCTAACAAAGGAGCTGCGCGACCGGGGCATCATCGTTCTTGCTTCTGGAATCTTGTGCCAAGAACATCATACCCAGGAGAATATTCAAACTGACATCGATTTTCTAGTCGGGTTAGAGCCAGATTTAGTTCAGTTCATGCTATTGACTCCTTTGCCGGTAACTGCACTTTACCAGGACCATAAGAGACGTGGGCTTCTTAGGGAGGATCTGCCCTTTGAGGAATGGCACGGCCAAAAATATCTAACCTTCCGGCATCCTGAATTTCCTGGAGATTCTTCTGAAAAATGGATATGGGCCGCTTTTCGTAAGGATTATGAGGTGAACTCGAGTTCTATGTACCGAGCGGTAGAAACGGTATTTCGCGGGTATCGCAGCCTGGTCGCTCTGCCACAACGGGATGCTTGCCTTGAGACCCGGATGGAGCAGTTCAGACGTAGAACATTGGAATATGCCGGCATCTTACCTCTAGTCGCCAAATACGCAGTTAACGAGATTGAGCGCACACGTGCGACGACCCTGGATCGTGAGATAGCTAAACTTTTTGGCAAACCATCCATTAAGGAAAGGCTCCGGCGCGTCGTTATCCTGGCCCTGGCAATGCGCTGGAAACTAAGATGCCGTCTTTTTGGCGATGGAATTCAGCCTCCGACCACTGTGACCAAGTTTAAGGCCGGCGAAAAAAGTATCGCGGCGGTTTCGAGCACAATAGTCCCTTTCCCGCGCGTCAAGGAACCCTTGGAAACTGCTTCTCGCAAAGCCGCCGTCTCACGTCATGGATAGCATAGAAATCATGAACACCCTTTTGTCCGAAAAACATCGTACTGTACGCCGTTCCGTCCGCAACTTTTGCGAGCGCGAACTTCGACCTATTGCCAAGGAGATTGACCAGGAAGCCCGGTTTCCCTGGGAGATAGTAGAAAAGATGGGAAACCTAGGTTTCTTTGGGGTTCAGGCACCCATTGACCTGGATGGTGCCGGCATGGATTCGGTAGGCTACGCAGTCGTCATAGAGGAAATCTCACGAGTTTGTGCCAGCCTTGGACTCTGCATAAGTGTTCACAACAGTGTGGTCATCTATCCGCTTTTGGCGTTCGGCTCGGAAGAACAAAAACAGAGGTGGGTTCCACCTCTTGCCAGGGGTGAGAAGATCGGGGCCTTCTGCCTCACGGAACCCAATGCTGGATCTGACGCGGCCGCAATTGAGGCCACAGCTGTTCTCGATGGTGACCATTATGTAGTCAATGCCAATAAAGTCTTTGTCACCAATGGCGGCATCGCTGACATATGCCTCTTCTTTGTCCGAACAGACCCAAAGGCAGGTCGCAAGGGCATTAGCGTGATCGTTGCTGAGCGGGGCACTCCAGGATTTGTGGTTGGAGATCTTGAAGACCTATGCGGCATGCGGGCTAATCCGGTCAGTTCGATCCGCCTGTATGACTGCTGTCTGCCCGCTGAGAATTTGTTGGGCAAGCAAGGCATGGGCCTGCGCATCGGACTCTCAGGACTGGATGCAGGCAGGATCGGGATTGCCGCCCAGGCCGTGGGTATCGCCCAGGCAGCACTTGAGGAAGGCGTCCGGTACGCAAGACAGCGTCACCAGTTCGGAGTCCCCATCGGCAAACACCAGGCCGTACAGATGATGATAGCGGACATGGCTACACAGGTTGATGCGGCCCGGCTCATGGTCTACCGTGCTGCTCTTTTGCGTGACCAGGAGAAGCCTTTTTCCCAGGCAGCAGCCATGGCCAAACTATATGCTTCAGAGACATCGAGCAAAGTCGCTGATTTATCAGTCCAGATTCACGGGGGATACGGCTACTCAAAATCATATCCGATAGAGCGGTACTACCGCGATGCCAGGGTCACAAGGATCTACGAAGGAACCTCTGAGATCCACCGCTTGGTTATTGCCAGGGGAGTATTGGGACAATAGGCCACCAAAGGAGACTGGATGGGACTTCATATTATAGTTTGCATCAAGGCCGTGATGCTGGAGCCTCCCAAGGGGCAGCTAATTCGTTCAGTTGATTCTCTTGAGTTAAACCCCTTTGACTGGCCCGCGCTGGAGGTGGCCCTGCGCATGAAAGAGGAGCACGGCGGTACAGTGACCGCTATCTCCATGGGCCCGGAGGATAGTGTTTTTGTTTTGTACGAGGCCATGGCTATGGGTGTTGACAGGGGCGTTCTGGTCTGCGACCGCGCCTTTGCCGGATCGGACACCCTTGCAACCTCGACTGCTCTTGCCGCCGCCATCAAGAAACTCTCTCCGTTTGATCTTGTCCTATTCGGCACCAGGACCGCCGACAGCGACACAGGCCAGGTAGGCCCCCAGACTGCGGTCGTTCTGGATCTGCCCATGGTAACCGGGGTTCATTCCATCCAGTGGACGGATTCGGGGATTCAGGTTGAGCGCTATGCGGACGGTTTCCTGGAGGAATTCAAGCTTTCTTTATCGGCAGTTCTAACCATCCATCCCCGTTCGGTCCAGCCCAGAGGGCTGGGGCTTTCCGGGATCGAACTCGCTTTTGAGGAAGGAGAGGTGGAAAAGTGGGATTTGGCTGAACTGGACCTCTCCCCCGACCAGGTTGGATGGGCGGGATCAGCCACCAAGGTGCTTTCGTGGAAGAGGGTGACTAGAGAGAGAAAATGCGAGTTCATATCCGGCACAGCCAACGAGCAGGTGGGGGAACTCGTGAGCTACCTGAAAAAATCGGGGTTGATCGGGTAATGGAGAAGGGTCTAGGAACAGAGATCTGGGTATATGTCGACCTGAGAAACGAGATGTTCTTCGGGTACAGCCTCAATGTACTGGGCAAGGCCCGCGAGTTAGCCGACGCGGTATCGGGCAAGGCTGCAGCTGTGATTATAGGCTCGTCAGCTCATGTTGGGCGGGATGACCTTGTCGGTCCCCGAGTCTGCATGTCACTCGATGCCGCGGCACAGGATTGCGTCAGCCACGGAGCAGACCTGGTTTATGTCCTGGATAACCCATCTCTGGCCGTACCAAGGGCTGATATATACGCAGCGGCCATGGCAGAAGCGGTCAGGACCCATGGCCCCATGCTTGTATTGTATGCGCTCACCGACTTTGGCCGGGAGTTGGCGGCCCGGACTGCCAGGATGAGCAATTCCGGATTGATTGCCGACTGTGTGGATCTTCGGAACGAAAGAGGGAAGGTGGTGGCCACTTGCCCTTCATGGGGCGGTGAGATCCTGGCGGAGAATACCTTCTTAGATGGCGTCGTCACCGGGTTTGCCACGGTGCATCCCCATGCTTGTCAGGCAATTGAGGCCAGCGGCGAGCCAGGGGACATTGAGCGGGTCCGGCTGGATCATCTAGAGCCTCCTGCGGGCCTGACGCTCGTGTCAAGTTCAGCGGAGCCTGAAAAACACCGTAAGCTGGACGAGGCTCAAGTGGTCGTGGTCGGAGGTGCCGGGCTTGGCAATACAGATGGATTCGGGCTGGTAAGGGAACTTGCCGCAGCACTGGGTGGCGAAGTGGGTGCAACCCGCCCGCCCGTGCTCCAACACTGGGTGGACGAAGGGCGACTGATCGGACAAACAGGAAAGACTGTAAGGCCCGAGTTACTCTTGTCCGTAGGCACGTCCGGAGCAGTCCAATACACGGCCGGGATCATGGAGTCCAAGACCATTGTAGCAATCAACCGGGACCAAAATGCCCCCATCTTCCAGATTGCCGACATAGGTGTCGTTGCGGACGCTAGGACCTTTCTTCCCCTACTCACGGAACGGGTCAAGCAGGTAGCTATGCGCACACTCGCTGACGTGTTGAGTAAGGACAAGGAGACTGATGCGAGGGCCAGCTTTGGCATGAGAGTGCGTAAACTCAGGGAGGCCCACGACTGGTCCCCGGAGACCTTGGCCCAGGCTACCGGCCAGTCCCCGGAGTTCATCAGTCAGGTCGAGGATGACGAAGTCACTCCTCCGGTAAGTTTTTTGCTCAGGCTTGCCCGCGCGCTGAAAGTGGATCCGGGAACCTTCCTTCGCGAGGAAGAAAAGACGGTGATAAGGAACCAGCGGGCACAGGCATTTATTAGGCGTACCCAGAATTACTCTTACCAGACTCTTACTCCAGGTGCGGAGAACGACCACCTGCGTGCATTTATGATTACCATCGAGTCCAAGCATGCCCACAAGCCGGTCGCATACAAACACGAGGGCGAAGAGTTTATCTTGGTGATGGAGGGTGATCTCCAACTCACATTGGGCACCAAGGTACACCATCTCAGGCCGGGGGAGTCAATTCACTTCAACTCCGAGATCCCACATAAACTCAAAAGCCTTTCTGACGAGGCAACTCGTTGTGTTGTAGTACTTTACACGCCTTGAGCAATTTTGATAGTTCTGAGGTTTTGAAATGGCTTCTAGATTGGACGGAACCATTCCATCCTCAGTTCCGCAAGCCTTCTTTTTGTGATTGCAGCGCGGATCCGGCGCATCAACGATTCCAGAAAGTACAAATTGTGAATGCTCGCCAGGCGTATTGCAGAAAGTTCCTTGGCGACAAATAGATGTCTCAGATAAGCCCTTGAGTAATTGCAACAGGTATAACAATTACACCCTTCGTCAATGGGGCGAGGATCATCCCTAAATCTAGCATTAAGGATATGTATCCTGAACCGCTGCGCCTTTTTTACAAAGAGGGTCCCGGTACGGGCCATTCGCGTAGGTGCGGCGCAGTCGAACAGATCAATCCCTCGCTTTACTACCTCAAATATGTCATCTATCTCACCGATTCCCAGAAGATGCCGTAGTTTGTCTTGTGGCAAGAGTGGGATGGTCCATTCCAGGACCAGGTGCATCTCTTCCTTAGATCTGCCGAGAGAGCCCCCGATGGCATAGCCGTCAAAACCCTTGTCTGCAATGAATCCGGCGCTCTGTTGCCTCAAATCCCGGTATGCACCACCCTGAACGATACCCAGGAGCGCTTGACTGTTGATAGAAGTACGCTGGAATTCCGTCAATGCACGAACTGCCCAGCGGTGAGTCCGCTCCATTGCGGCCCTGGTATAATGGTAATCGTGCAGTGGCGAGGTGCACTCGTCCAAGACCAGGATGATATCTGCACCGAGCTTTCGCTCTATCTCAATGACACGCTCAGGTGTGAACAGATGTGGCGAGCCGTCCAGATGTGAGATAAATTCGACCCCATCCTCATTAACCCTTACCAACGGCTTTCCTTTTTTAGAGCTTAAATGTCCTCCGCGATCTGCCTCCTCGGGGAAGATCGATGCTATCTTCCCAACCCCATGTTCTTTTCCTGCACCTAGACTAAAGATCTGAAAGCCGCCCGAATCTGTCATTAATGGGCCTTGCCAGCTCATGAATCGATGCAGCCCGCCCACACTTTCTATTAGATCTTCGCCCGGTTGGAGGTGAAGATGGTAAGCATTGGTGATAATCACCTGGTTTCCGACCTTGCGAAGATCCTCTATCGATAAGGCCTTCACCGTTGCTTGCGTGCCGACAGCGACGAATGAAGGTGTTTCAATGGTGCCGTGAGGAGTGACTAGTTTCCCGGCCCTCGCTTCACCCTCTTTTGCTAACAGATCAAATGAAAACATCGTAACTGATCATGGACTCCTTTGTCTCTCACAGAGTGCACAGAGGCACTGAGTTTTTGAGCAGATTTCCTGACCCCAGATAAATAGGCTACGCATTTAACGGGGCAGTGAGGGGAAATCTGCTCAAACTGCCATCCCACTCACGCGGGAGATGTTTTCTGATCCAAACTTTTATGTCGCTGATCAATGCTGGCGTGCTCCAAGTTACAAGTGCCACGGGAGTGGCTGAGAGTTTTGTCTGATTTGTCCTCTCAAAAAATCAGACAAAGTATTCAATCTCTGAGGCCTCTGTGGGCTCGAGCGACCAAGGGGAGCGGGCGAGAGATTGTTAAGCCTGTGACGAGATACAACACATCAGTAAAAAATGGTTAATGTCCGATGATAAGGCTTCACCCTGAACTCTGTATGCTGGCCTAAATTCCACAGGATCCAATCGACCTCGAACGCTCTCAAGCCTTTTCCCATGCGCTCCAGTTCCCGCCGGATCAGCTCAACCGCCCAGATGGTATTAGCCCTGATCTCAACTTCCTCAGGACTTCCCGCCTCAAGGTATATCAGTTGATCAACCTTTTGCGCCAGGTCTTCCGCGTAATCGAAGATCCCGAGATGACGGAGCACTTGAGGCAACTTGTAATCAGCGAAGGCGGTGAGCTTATCGATATCCGTAAAGCCCCCACAGTCTTTACCATCAAATGCTCCATAGAGATCGGCAGCAAATATCTGTGCCCGCTTATAAAAAAAGACTTTATGACCCTGGTATTCTGCAACGTCACGGAACGATGCCAATTTTTCCACTAACAACCTGACCAGACTTATTGCCGACCCCCCGGCGGTCTCCACCAACTTCAGGGCCTTCCCCTCGTACTCTTCAAGCAGGGTCCGCCCCAGCTCATTTAGTATCTGCAAACGATGCTCCATGAGTGGCAATTCCCCTTGCCCGCCTAAGATCTGGTTCAATTCTCTTAGAGTGAGCTCAGCCAGATACTCCGCGTTGTTGATTGGAGCCCCTGACTCCATGGCCTGCTTAAGAGCGGCGGCCAGGCCGTAATAGCCGGAAAGCTTTCTCGATTCGTATTCGATCTGCCACTTAACCTTTCCTGCTGAGGGCCAGAAGCAAAAGTTGAGGCTGTCCAAGATAAGAAGGTAAGAGACTGTTTTGTCGCTACTGCCGCAATAGTGAAAGAGACGGTCCCAGCGTGGGACTTTGAGCTTGTCTGCAAGCACTTTCCGTGAGAAATGGATTAAGGCTTGTTCGTTGATCCGGACCCCGGGACTCTTTATTGCTACATTCTTAGCTGTCTCAAGTACTTCCCACATCTTCCCGCCTGACAGTTTTTCTATTTTCCCTCAAGCTTTTTCAGCACAAGAAAATAGAGTGTTCCCTCATGCTTCATGTGACCTGCTGCGGTCTCGGCATATGGGCCGCTTCCCCAAAAGAGGTCAAGGCGCCCTGGCCCTCGGATTGCCCCACCAGTATCATGATTGAGGACAAACCTGCCAAAGGTCTCCCAAGACTGGATAGTACCATCTTCGCCCACCGAAGGTTTTTCACTTTGGATAAAAGCGAGTGCAGCCTTTGGGAAGAGACTCAGATCGGTAGCCACACAACGGCCAGAGGTCAGTGGAACCTCAATGGCTCCTATGGGGCCTTGATCAACCAGCCTGAAGAAGACGTAACTTTCGTTGTGGTTGAATATGCGCTCAATATCCTGAGGATTTTTTTCCATGAAGGCACGTATCCGCTGCATGGACATTTCCTCCTCCGAAATGGTGCCTTCATCGATGAGCAATTTGCCGATACTCCTGTATGGTCGTCCATTGTTGCAATCATAATTGACGTGCAACGCGGTGCCGTCTTCTAACAGCACCCGCCCAGACCCCTGGATATGAAGGAAGAAAAGGTCGACTCGATCAGAGACCCAGAGGAGTTCTGACCCTTTCTGCCGAAGACGCCCCTTAGAGTCAATCTCTTCCCGTGAAAAACAGGGTACTACGCTTTGATTGACATATCTACCTACGATACGTTTACCTGCATAGTTGGGATTAAACAGGCCAAGATCAATCCTCACCCAATCGTCAGGCTTCCTGTACACAGGATATGGATAATCCGGTGAGGGGTGCATACTTCCTTGAAGGGCTGGTTCGTAGTATCCGGTAAACAAGACCTTGCCTCGGCCATCACTTCCAACAGATCTATAGACCCAAAATGAGGCCTCAATAGCTTTTCTGAGCTTCTCGGCAGAGCGGTTTTGTTTAATTAATTCGCAAAAGGCTTTCATTGATTTGGCCAGATGGGAGGCGGTGAACGTGTCCGGCCCAAAACGAAAGGGTGTTGAAGCATCGAGACGCTCAAGATAGTTAAGGCTTTGATCGATGGCGGTTTCCATAGAGCCGTATGACATATCGTCCGAGAAATCAGGAAACTGGTGGGGCTGAAGCTTTACCAGGGCCTGTGTGGCTGTAACCGGCGGCTTGACCTTTGGAACGCATGCCGCAAGAAGCAGCAAAAGAGCCAAGAAAACAAGATGCAGAGTGTTACGTAAGTCAAATCCTTTCAACGGCCAACTCCTTTATCGAAACTTTTGTCTGATTTATCGGAAATAACGAGCGCAATGTTACTACTCTTTGTGGGGGCTATCAAGCTCGTCAATGGCATCGCGAGGAGCCTTCTCTTGGGTTGTTGTGCCGCATACTGGGCACTGCTGTGGCTGCTTTGTACTAAGGTCTGCCGTACAAGCCCAAACAATAAGCCACACACCCATAGTAAGAACTGACAACAGCATGTTTAACATGAGGTTTGTCTTGGGTCTGACAGCGAGCACATACTTCTTGCATTCCGGACACCACTGTGTTCTCTGGGCCTTGCCTGATTTCGTCTTCAGACTATCACCATTCCCCAAATGTTAAGCCCTAACCCGGACAAGCCGGAAAATACGAAACAATGTCATTAACTTAAGCTCAAAGTCTCCCCCCTTTTCTAAAGGGGGGCGGGGGGGGATTTCTTGGAAGAGTTTGAAAATCCCCCTAAATCCCCCTTTAAAAAGGGGGACTTTAAAGGAACGGTTCGTTAAGTTAATGACATTGATATTCGAATTTAATTACTCGCACTGAAAAAAACGCGAACTTTAAATCAAAGGAACTAAAAAGGCCAGAGACAGCAACATCCTCGCTTTTTAAATTCCCTTTCACATGAAGCGAGTTGTTTTTCATACATTTTTGCCCTGCTTTCGACTTTGCCGGCAACCCGCTGCAGCCAAGCCTTTTTTTGATAGGTTTTTCGAAGGAACCCTCCCTGACCTTCATAGTAGGCGATATACAGGTTGTAGGCATCATTCCTGGCAATCCTGCACTTGGAATGACTCATGTTGCAATACCAGCCGATGAAATCTACCGCATCAGCGAAATCATCCCTGTCAGCTCCACGCTTACCTGTAGATCGCTTGTATTTTTCCCATGTTGCGTCGAGCGCTTGTGCATAGCCGTAGGCTGTGGACGGTCGAGGTCCGGGAAAAATACAGAGGCAGGTGGTGCGAGGAGGTTTGGCCTTGGCCTCGAATCTGGATTCCTGGTGCATTATGGCCATCATAACCGGGATGGGGATGCCCCACCTACGGTATGAAGCATGCGCACTCTTATACCATGCCCGCTTTTCCCGAAAGATTTCACATATGTTGTCCGGATATATAGTAGCATGTTGGGCGCCGAGACAGCCGGATAAATGCATGGTCACAATACACACCATCCAGATGACGAATGACCGCCCGTGTTTGTACCTGTTATCTTTTACCTCTAAGTAGTCAGAGATTCGTATCATTTCGGTACGTTAGTGGAAAATTCGTGTTTTTCTGGCAGAAAACCATAATAAACAATCACGAAAACACGAAAGATTGCCTGCCCTGGCGCTACGTGTTCGGATCAGCCTACTAAGCCTTTGGGCCAGGTCTGGGCCAGGGAAAGCACGAAATATAATAACATTCAGACTTTCGTGACTTCGTACTTTCGTGCTTTCGTGATAAAAACTTTTCTTGTTTAGGTCCCGGAGGGTAGACAAGCTCATTGTGATCTGTCAATGATTCCCGCATCGAGAAGAAACAATTCTACGTCTTGCCAGAATGTCTCCCAACTTGGCGGACAATCGTTGTGTCGGCACTCGTAGGTAAGCATTTTGCCGCGCTGTGACACGCGGTAAAGAGCAAGGCCGTGCTCATAGGGAATCAGCTTGTCATTCCTTCCGTGGATTAGAAGAACCGGACCGGAGTAAGATCCGACGACTGCAAGATTGTCGAATCGATCCAGGACAAGAAAGCGAGGAACAAAGAAATCCGATGCACAAGAGGCCACACTGGTAAATGTCGACTGGAGTATGAGCGCAGCCGAAGGTCGCTCAGCAGCAAGAGCGCAGACCGCGCCGCCGCCGAGGGAACGTCCGAAGAGAATAATTCTGGAGGGGTCGACGTCCTTCCGTGCGATGAGAGTATCATAAGCTGCGACGAACGCCTCGGTAATATTTCTTTGGGACGGCTTCCCTTCAGAACGCCCATAGCCAGGATATTCAACAAGCAACACTCCTATACCGAGACGTGTAAACTCCATCAATTCTTCGGGCCAGAAGTCAATTAACTCTGCATTGCCATGAGCGAAGATAACGGCCGGTGCAGATTTCGAACCGTGGCCCGGGGCAGGAGGGAGAAACCACGCCTCAACTTTTCCGTAACTTGTGTCTAACCAAATCTTCTCCAGGCCTGAAATATCCTTCACTATTCCCTGGGGTGATATGATCTGGCTGCGAGGAAACAGAATATGTCGCTGGAAAAGGAAAAGAAGGCAACAATATGCTAGGTATAAAAAGAGTACGACTGAAGCGATTCGAACTATAATATGCACCTTCGCACCTCGTCTATTTGTATCGGAACAACAGTAGTTCGAGGAGCCTGAGGCTTTCAGTATGACCTCCCACAAAGATCGGCGTTTATAGAAGTTATTGGAACACTTCCCCAAAAAACTCAATCGGAAGGGATATGCTCGGAGTCATTTGCATTCTCCTTGAGCAGCGTCTTTGCCAATTCGATATCGTAGGCCTGGTTTGGTGCGAAGTTATTGCCCTCGTACATGGCAGCCGCTTGTTTTATCGCGTCGTAGGGCACCCAGCCGTGTTTCTCCCAGAGCTCAGGGTCGTCGGCATTCCAGAGTCTGAACCAGATGATTCCGTCGCCTTCACGCACATACATGTGGACGCGATTGTTTGTGGGAAAGGGATAATAATACAATCCTTTTTTGTCCTTCATGGATCTTGCCTCCTGAATCAATTCCTTAAGCCGCCTTGCCAAATCAGGAAGACAGCATAGTAAACCGCTATAAACTTAACACAGATTAAGGGATTGCGCAAAAACAACTTGGGGCAGACACGAAATGAGACTTTGAGCTAAGGTTTACCCTTCAAATCCTTTGCACCCTATCTCTGCAGCGTGTTTTCTTGATGCCGGAAAATACCTGCAAATGGTCGGTTTAAAATTATGAATCTTACAGACATATTGACCGTTATGGGGAAGCTTTCTTAACCATGGGCATTTATCAACTTCGTGTCTCGTTCTTGGATCAATCCAGACCTCATATGCATATTCCCCGTCACCAATCGGCTTGCGACGAACCCATTCCAGGATGTCTATTCTATCATTTTTTTCCCATAAACGAATGTCCGCTTCTTCGACTTCATTGAAGGAAGCGTAAAGACAGCAGTTTCCGCATCGTTTACAGTTGAAATTTTTTTGGGTCATATCCTAACCCGGACAATCCGGAACCAAAATAAATTTATCACGAAAACACGAAATTACGAAAACACGAAAAAGAGCAATTTCAGATACTAAAACCAAATGTCGAGTCAAATCCCAATGACAAATTGCCAAAGTCACTCACATTCAATTTTAGGCGCATTGCATTTAATAGTGCTTTGGTCTTTTTCGTTCTTTTTCTCT
>JAIWEZ010000028.1:0-13916 GCA_048631945.1 Gammaproteobacteria bacterium
CCGAGGCTACGACGGCGAAGTCGGCTTGCTCGAAATGACAGGTAATTGAGACTTTTTACGAGACCATCTTATTTGAGGCTTAAGTAGAATTTAAATGCTTCGATTTTTTTTTGCCCTATGCCTTTCACGCGCTTTAGATCGTTCCACGTCTTGAATGCTCCATGGGATTCTCTGAATTCAACAATGCGCTCGGCCAACCCATGGCTGATTCCTGGAATCATGTCAAGTTCGTTAACACGAGCTTGATTTAGTCTGATAGGAACGCCCAAGACCAGCCTTTTCCTGGAACTCATGGGGGTGATGTCGAGTTGGGCAAATTGCGGGTTCGATCCGCGAAGCTCTATCCGCATGCCCGTGTCAAGGGTGTCGTCCGGTGTGTCAAATGAGAGAGGACGGTCGTCCGTGACGCCGCCAGAGCTTTGGATCGCTTGGTATGTTGTTGGAGGCTTATCGAACGTGTAAATGCCGGGATTTTTTACGGCTCCTGAGATTTCAATAACTGATTGATGATGGGGATCAGTCGTCATGTCGCTGTTAGAGGGTCTGAGGATCGGCCAAAAGGGATGATAAGGTCTGAATAGAGCGATAGTGAAAATCATCAGCCCCAACATGAAAGAAATGACTTGTTGGTCCTTACTGAAAATTTTCACTTAATGTAACCTCAATTGAGTCAAACTCAATTTAATAAATATCCAACACCTGATTTAGAATTGCTCGATTAAGGTGTAATAAGGAGAAGGGTTTTGAAACAGCATCTATGGAGAATCTAATCCAAAGGCGTGGTGAAGGACTTGAACTGCCAGCTCAGTGTATTTTTCTTCAATAATACACGAGATCTTTATTTCCGAGGTACTAATCATCATAATATTAATATTTTCTTTAGCAAGGACTGCGAACGTTTTGGCAGCCACACCGGAATGGCTTCTCATTCCTACACCAATTACTGATACTTTTGCAATGTGTTCGTCTCCTATTACCTGTTCAGCTCCAATCGATTCAGCCACCTCTTTCTGAATAGCCATGGCCTTGGGGAAATTGCTTTTTGATACTGTAAATGTTAAATCAGTCAATCCGCCTTTGCGCGTATTTTGGATTATCATGTCTACAACGATTCCTGCTTCTCCAATAGCCGTAAAGATTGTCGAAGCAATGCCGGGCTTGTCAGGGACCCTGCTTAAGGTAATACGTGCTTCGTCCTTGGTGTAGGTGACTCCCGATACTGCAAGTCGTTCCATGTCCTCCTCTTCTTTTACAACCATGGTCCCTTCCTCCTCTTGGAAAGACGATCTGACATGAACGGGCACATTAAATTTCTTAGCAAATTCTACAGCCCGAATCTGCAACACCTTGGCACCCAGACTAGCCATTTCCAACATCTCGTCGTAACAAATCTTTTCAATTTTCTTGGCTTTTTTGCAAAGATTCGGGTCTGTAGTGTAGACCCCGTCCACATCAGTATAAATCTCGCACACGTCCGCATTGAGGGCGGCCGCTAGAGCTACTGCGGATGTGTCGGAGCCTCCCCTGCCAAGGGTAGTGATATTGCCTTGTTGATCACGGCCCTGGAAACCGGCAACCACCACGATTTTTCTCTGACTCAGCAATTCCTTGATTCGGGTGGCATGTATTCCTACTATGCGAGCCCGTCCAAAAGCCCTGTTGGTAAGAATTTCAGCCTGATGACCTAGCAGTGATGTGGCTGGACAGCCCATAGATTCTAACATGATGCATAACAAGGAGACCGTAGTCTGTTCGCCTGTGGCAACCAGGACGTCAAGTTCTCGTCTGTTGGGATCATTTGTAATCTGATGTGCCAATTGGATGAGACGATCTGTTTCCCCGGCCATCGCAGAAAGTACAACTACTACGTCATTTCCTGCGCTGTAGACTCTAATGAGCCGTTCGGCAACCTTTTGTATTCGGTCCAGGTCTGCGACCGAAGTTCCGCCATATTTCTGAACGATCAGTGCCATTGTTCGATTTCGGCCTCCGGCCCGTAGGGGCCTACGCCCCGGAGAAATTTTAGATTTTAGATTGCGGATTGCGGATTTACAAGAAGGTGAAAGGAGCATCCAGTATCCAGCATCCAGCATCCAGCATCAAGTATATGGACCAAACTTATGTATACACTTCTCTATCAAATCCACAGCACTTTGTCCAGATCCTCTCAAGAGGAAGTTACGGATTTGGTGATCCTCAATGGAAATCGAGATAAAAAGGCGTTTTTTCGGGAGTACCTCAATCATCTTTTCGGCCCATTCAATGACTGTAACGTTATCACATCCCATAATTTCATCCAGGCCGATCTCATCCAGTTCGACTATAGTCCCTAAGCGATACAGGTCCACGTGAAAGAGGCGAAGCCGTCCAGGATATTCATTAACCAGGGTATAAGTGGGACTTGTCACATAAAGGTCTTTAGGGACCTGTAAACCCCTGGCAATCCCCTGGGTAAGACAGGTTTTGCCGCATCCCAGTTCGCCGCTCAGGGCAATTACCGATCCATTGGTCAGGTGCTTGCCGAGAAATGTCCCTAAGCGAACTGTTTCTTCGGGAGAATGGGAGATGATTTGATGTGTCTTGCTTTTCAAAGGGTTCTGATAAATGCGTTCGGGTGGGAAGGTCGCCCTGGGGTGGACTTCTCAAGTCCTGTGATTTGCCCAGGAAGAATTTCTATGACATCTGAGGCGAGAAATCCCACCTGACCCATGGTTCGGGCAAGGAAATCGGCCGCGAAACCGTGTAAATAGACACCTGTATTTACAGCTTCACCAACAGACAGGCCCTGGACGATCAGACCAGCTATCATGCCGGTAAGGACATCACCCATCCCGCCGGAAGCCATGCCGGGATTTCCGGTAGGGTTAATGAAGACAGCACCGTCAGGATGAGCAACAACCGTTCTCGCTCCTTTCAAGACCAAGTAGACCTTGTGGGATGTCGCAAAATCATGGGCTTCACGGATTCTATCTTGCTGGACCTGCATAGGCGTCGTTCCCACAAGTCTTGCCATCTCACCCGGATGAGGCGTCATCACGACAGGCACCTTCATGTCTTTCAAACACTCCAAGCCTCCAACAAGACTATTGAGGCCGTCTGCGTCAATAACTACAGGAACAGGAGATGTTTGGATGAGCCTTCTGACGAGATTCTGTGTTGGCTTGGTAGAGCCTAACCCCGGGCCGATGGCCAGCCCCTTCATGCTTCCCAGCAGGCTCATAATCGTGTCGTAGGCGGATAAGCCCAAGGTCTGGTTGGTATTTTCAGGCAGCGGAACTGTCATTACCTCGGTTAACTGTGATTCCATGGCCATGTTGAGGCTCTTTGGAATTCCAAGTGTCACGAGGCCTGCACCCACGCGCATGGCCGCACGACTTGTCATGACCGCTGCACCGGTCTTGCCTGGTGATCCCCCTAAAACCAAGAGATGTCCGGTTGTTCCCTTATGGCTTTGAAGTGGTCTGGATTTAAAACTGGGCTTTATCATTTCTCGGGTCAAGAGGTGATGTTTTGGCCCGACCTCATCAACAACAGCAGGCGGGATACCAATATCGACAACCTCTAATTTGCCGACAAACTCCGCTCCCGGCAACACAACCTGGCCAATCTTGGGTAGTCCATAAGTAACAGTCACGGCTGCCTTGATGCAGCAACCACGTGGCTTGCCACTGTCTGAGTCAAGACCGGAGGGGATATCTACGGCAATGATTGGTTTTTGAAGCATATTTAGAAAATCAATCATTTCTTTAAAAATTCCGCGGACATCAGACTTAAGGCCGGTGCCGAGCAAGGCATCTACCCAAATGTCACACTGTCTAATTTGGCCATTGTGGGATTTAAAGCCGTCCACGTCCGGGACTTCAAGAACCGGGACCCCCATTTGGTCAAGGAGCCTCAGGTTGGCAGCTGCGTCCCCTTGAACACGCTCTCTTTTTGATAGCAGAAAGACAGCCAACTCTATTTGGCGGTTGGCCAAATATCGTGCAATTACAAATCCGTCGCCGCCATTGTTACCGCGTCCGGCAGCTATGCCCACTTTCATTTGGCGTACATGCGGGAAGTGTCTGAAAAATGCATCTACAGTACCCCGTCCCGCGGCTTCCATGAGGACTATGCCGGGAATTCCAAAGGATTCAATGGTCATCCGGTCCATGTTTTTCATTTGTTGAGCCGTAACAAGATACATTCACACCTCCAAAACAACCACGGCAACGGCGTACAGGCCGTTGTCCGACAGGCTCAAAAATCTATTCTTGATACCATGTCGTTCGCATAGCTCTTTGGCCTTTCTGTGCAGGTTGAGGTGGGGACGTCCATTGGGCGCACGCACAACTTCAATGTGCCGCAAGCCGAGTCCGTTGCTGAAACCCAATCCAAGTGCCTTTGAAAAGGCCTCTTTGGCTGCAAAGCGAAGGGCGAATCGCGATGCTGAACGGACTCCGTGATGACAGTATTCGATTTCGGCTTGTGTAAATACACGTTCGAGAAATGGGTCTCCCCAGCGCTTCAATGCCTTATCAATGCGGGAGATTTCAACCATATCTATGCCGATACCGTAAATCATGTTAGTTGGCGGTCACTGGTCATTGGTCAAATAAGGAAGTGCCGAAAGTGAGCTAAAGTCGAAAATCATCGAAAGTTGCAGGTTGCCCATTTTATCTTGTCTTTCAATCCACAATCCAAAATCCGCATTCCGAAATCACTTCAGAGCTCTTTAATTAATGCAATCATCTCGCTTACAGCCCGATCTAGGCCAACGAAGACTGCACGGGCTATGATGCTGTGGCCGATGCTAAATTCATCGATGCCGGAAAGTCCCTTGAATGCCTTGATGGTCTGATATCCTAAGCCATGGCCGGCGTTGACCCCAAGATTCAATTTTTGGGCAAGTTTTACGCTGTTTACAATTTTTTCAAAGGCCTCGGAACGTTTTCTTGGTGTCTCTGCATCACAAAACGTTCCCGTATGAATTTCAACACAATTGGCAACTATACGATGGGCAAGTTTGATCTGATCCAGATCGGGGTCTACGAAGATACTTACCGGTATTCCCCCTTTATGAAGTGTTTGGACTGCATCGGATACTACATTCTTGTGTAGATGGAGGTCGAGGCCGCCTTCGGTGGTCAACTCCTCTCTTTTTTCCGGCACTAATGTCACCAAGTTGGGTTTTATTTCCAAGGCAATGGCAATCATTTCCGAACTTGCTGCCATTTCCAAGATCAACTTGGTAGTTATTGTTTCACGTATAAGTCGAACATCCCGATCCTGGATGTGTCGTCGATCTTCTCTAAGATGGACAACCACCCCATCGGCACCGGCCAGTTCCACCATTGCTGCAGCCGTTACAGGGTCCGGAATATTGATTTTTCTTGCTTCCCTGAGCGTGGCCACATGATCGACGTTAACTGCTAATCCTGGCATTGTAAGTATACCTCCCAATCTATGGTAATGTCGGTAGTCTGTTGTATTTACCTTTCAAATGGTAAAGCCGGACATCAACCTCAATTGAGTCAAACTCAATTGAGGCGTTATCTGGTATTCGTTATCCGGTACTGGTTTAAAGGAATAATTTTCATTCCTATATCTCTATCTGCCAAGAAATATAAAATGTAATGTTAAATACAATAAAACCAATACCTAATAACAAATACCCAATACCACCTGATTGAGCATCGCTCAATTAGGGTATAATAGTTTCAGCAATTGTTCCTCCTTGATCATCATGGCCTTGGCCTGTTCCGACGTTTTCTCATGGTCAAATCCAAACAGGTGCAAGATCCCGTGAATCAAAAGCTGGTCGAATCGTCTCTCAAGAGATATTCCGGCATCTTTTGCTTCGGTGGCTGCTGTATCGAGGGATATAACCACATCTCCCAAAAGGACCGGTTGAATTCTTCCGAATGGCCCCTCATGCATCGGAAATGCAATCACATTTGTCGGGCCGGACCGACCTAAGTATTTTTTATTGAGCTTGGCTATTTCCAGATCGTCTAAAATGAGGATGGACAACTCTCCGTCAGGACATTCCAAGGCGTCTAAGATTGTCTTTGCCTTTTTCCTTATTTCCTCGTGTCCGATCCTGTAACGATGTTGCCTGTCTTCTATCAGAATTTCCATTCTGCTTTCTGGCCTTACCATTGATCCTTGCGACGTCTTTAGGATACTCGATCCGGTGATGGTGAATGCCGTTTAGGATCTTGTTGAAACTCTTGGCAATTTCATGGAGATCTTTCAGAGTAAGCTCGCACTCATCAAGCTGCCCATCCAAGAATATTTTGTTAATGATTTTTTGAACAAGTCCCTTGAGTCGTGCCGGCGTTGGGTTTTCAAGGGACCTGGACGCAGCCTCAACTGCGTCGGCCAGCAGAACGAGGCCTGCCTCTTTGGTTTGAGGCTTGGGACCCGGGTGCCTGAAATGCTCCATATTGACGGCATCCTCGCCTTTTAGCTGCTTGGCCTTTTCGTAAAAATAGGTGATAAGGCTGGTACCATGATGTTGTTGAATAATATCGATAATTGCTCTCCCGAGCTTATAGTTTCTGGCTATCTCCACACCATCTTTCACATGAGCGATAAGGATCAGGCTAGACATGGATGGCGCCAGTTTGTCATGTCTGTTTTCGTTCTTTACCTGGTTTTCGATGAAATATAGTGGTTTCTTAATTTTGCCAATGTCGTGGTAATAGCCGCTTACCTTGGCCAACAAGGGATTGGCCCCGATTGTGGTGGCCGCTGCCTCCACCAGGTTTCCTACAATCACAGAATGATGATAAGTTCCAGGGGCTTCCAGCATGAGCTTTCGCATGATGGGGCAATCCAGATTGGCAAGCTCCAACAGCTTAATATTTGTGGTGTATGAAAAACTCATTTCTACTACAGGCGCAAATCCAGTGGCCAAAATGCCGGAACTCACACCTCCAAGAATGCTGAAGACCCAGCCCCACATGAGGTTCAATTCAAATCCGCCCCCCCTGAACAAATGAAGTGCCGTGACAATCGCAACATTGACCAGACCCACTTTTAAGCCGGCTTTGATCAAAGTGCCCCGCTCTTTACAGCTACGTACCCAGTATGCGCCCAATATGCCGCTCAAAAGGAAAAACAGGAACATGTCGAACTCGTTTTCAAAGAGAAAGGCGGTAATAAAAGCTGTCGCCAAGGCAAAAGGCAGTGCCGTTTGCATACCCATGAACAGGCATACAGTCATAGCGCCTGCTGCCACAGGTATAGCGTAAAAGGCCGAAGAGGCCTCTATGGAATAAGGAATGTTCCTTGCGATCCCTTTCACCAAATATACGGATACTTCACTCAATAAAAAGAGGATAACCAGCATTATACATAGAAGAAGAATGTCTTTATTTTTTAAGGTTAGACTTCCGTCTGTCCTGAAATTGATCGTAAAGGAAATAACGAAGAAGGAAATGGCAAGGAGTATAAATCCTACACTGTTGGAAACAAGGTGTTTTCTTCTCGTTTCAGATTCGAGGGCCTGGAGCTTAGTCATATGCAGTTGGGATATCTTTTGTCCTTCCCGGACAAGCATCTCTCCTTTCTTGATTTGGGTCAATACTGCTTTGACGTTAGAAAGCGCCCTGTTCCTCCGTTCTTCGGTCTGGCCTTTGTTGAGAGTCAGGTTGGGTTGGATCAAACGCTGAGCCAAGTCTATCACAGCGTTACGAAGAGGATAGTCAAAATTCTTCAACAGAGTACTGCCGGTGTTTGCAACGACATTTTTTGCCATATTCAGGCTATAGAACTTCTCGAGATCATTCACATAGACCTCTTTCTTAGAAGAGAGCGTTTGAACTATGATGCCTTTGAGCTGTTGCTGAAGTATGAGTTGTTTGTTGCCTGCAATGCCATTTAGGAAAATAATGCGCAGGAGTCGAACAATTTCTTGTGTAATGGACTCAGAGAAATCTTCCTTTATTAAGATATTGTATACACCATTGCTGACCTGGACCCCGAGTATATCTTCAAATGCCTGTTTTTCCTTCCAGATGAGATCATGACGTGAAAGTGTTTGTGTCAGCGGGATATCCTCCCCAGGCTTGCGGACCTTAATCTCGTCAGCGGCCTCGTCAATTGCGCCAAGATTTGCCGTTACCGGCAAAGTCCGCATATGCTTGAAAGCATCGGTGATCCTCTCCTTCAGTTTAGATGCCAGGGTATCGTCAAAATCGTAGATAGTCAGGATAGATCGAGCCGTTTCCTCCCGCTTCTGCTGAGTCGCTTCTTTGTCCTCTATGAGAAAATCTTTAGGCGACTTTATGTCCTTCTTGGCAACATCACCAATCTGGTAGCTGGGCATGGTAATCAGGAGACTCGGAAAGAGCAGAACGGCAATGAGAAGGGTTGTCCCCAATAACATTATCCATTGCAGATGGGCGTGTTCATTTAACGTCTCAAGAAAAGTTTTACTCTGTTTTCTTATCGTTTCGGTGTGCGTCATATGTCTTGATCCATTTGGCATTGATCTTCGCTTAGGCCGGTTTGTGTAACCCCGTCACCCTGGCGCTCTTCCCACAAAGGAGATCACTTCCTCTGTTCGAGGTCCTCATAAGCCTTGATAATATCTTGGACTAATCGGTGTCTGACCACATCCTTTTTTGAAAAGAGAACAAAGCGTATGCCCTTAATTTCCTGCAAGATCTCTTTTGCCTCTACAAGACCTGAGACCTTGGCGGTAGGCAGGTCGATCTGAGTGATATCACCGGTGATAACCGCCTTGGAACTGAATCCAAGACGTGTCAAAAACATCTTCATCTGTTCTGATGTCGTGTTTTGGGCTTCATCCAAGACTACAAAGGAGTCGTTGAGCGTTCGGCCTCTCATAAATGCCAGCGGAGCCACTTCTATCGCACCTTGCTCAATAAGACGAGAAGCTTTCTCATAATGCATCATATCGTGAAGGGCATCATAAAGTGGCCTCAGATAGGGATTGACTTTTTCATAAAGATCTCCGGGAAGAAAGCCCAGACTCTCTCCAGCCTCCACAGCCGGACGGGTTAGGATAATGCGATTGACAATACCTTTGGTCAGCAAAGAAACTGCCATGGCCATGGCCAGATAGGTCTTGCCGGTGCCTGCAGGTCCAATGCCAAAGACGATATCAAACTTTCGCATTGCGTCAATATATTCCTTCTGTGCCAGGCCCTTGGGTGTAATCGGTTTCTTCTGAGAAGTGATGTAGACAGTATCCAGGAAAATATCCCTGAGCTTGATGCGATCATTGCTGCTAAGTATTCGGATGGCGTAATCAATATCGTTTTCGTAAATCGGATACCCTTCTTCAATAAGACCGTAAATTTCAGTGAGGAGTTTTTCGACAAGCTTTGTGGTAATGTCGTCTCCATGGACGGTAACAGTATTACCCCTGGCGTGGATTTGTATGTCCAATAAGTCCGAGATCTGCCGTAGATGTCGATTTTTCTCACCAAACAGGCTCCTTGCCACGAGATTATCGTCAAATGTAATCTTGAAGCCATGGTGGTCCGCTGTTTCAGGTTCGCGAGAAGCTGGTTGTTTCTTCATAGTGAGAGAATTTTTATAACACGTTTGCACGCCCTTGCAAACTGAAAAACCATATGGGAGAGCTCAGTCAAAGTTGCATTGTGCAAACATAAAAATCCCCCCGGCTCCTTGATACGATGGAAAAATGACTTGACTTGAAAGGGGCCGTTTGTTACAGGCTCAACATACTAAACACTTACAAATCGCTTAATAAAAACGGTTACATCGATGAATATTCTTGATATCTTAATCGGCATCATTGTTGGGTTTTGCCTTGTTCGCGGTATTTTCAGGGGAATCGTAAAGGAGATAGCCTCCATTGTTGGCGTTTTTGTGGGGTTTTTTGCTGCCTACACCTTCTATCCGGACGTGGGAGGCTGGCTTTCCGGCTTTTTTAATGACAAATCCCACCTCAACATCTTTAGTTTCCTCATTATTTTTACCTTTATGTTCCTTGCTGTCGGATTTGTTGGCGTTATCCTTAAGAATTTGCTTAAGGGAGTAGCCCTGGGTTGGGCCGATCGCATCCTTGGCTGCACATTTGGCTTTGTCAAGGCTGTTCTTATAGTATCGGTTTTGTTGGTTTCCCTTACTGCCTTTCTTCCCCAAAAATCCCCTGTTATCAAGGACTCTTTCTTCGCACCCCATCTGAGCACTTTTTCCGAAAAGATGGTCGGCGTAGTACCCGAGGAAATGAAGAAAAAATTTGGTGATAATATCAAAGCGTTGAAGGACACTTGGGAAAAGCTCTAAACTCGTTGCCTGCTGGCTTTGATGGTCTTATTGCCCTGGTCGAGACCCTGCGTGGCGACCACGGTTGCCCTTGGGATCGTGAGCAGACACCAGAGCAAATCAAGACATATTTGCTGGAAGAGGCTTATGAAGTTCTTGATGCCCTTGAATCGGGCAACTCTGAGGATTTGTGTGCTGAATTAGGAGATCTGCTTTTTCACATCGTGTTTCTGGCAAGAATCTTTGAAGAGGCCGAGGAATTCAATATTAGGGATGTAGTGCAAAAAATTTCCGAAAAGATGATTAGGCGTCATCCACATGTTTTTGGGCAGGCGCAGGTATCGGGCTCAGACGAGGTCAGACAAAGATGGCATGAGATTAAAATTGCCGAAGCAAAGGATAAGAACGCAGACCCAAACTCCTTTTTTGATTCGGTTCCACAACAACTGCCCGCCTTGATGCGGGCCTATCGCATCAGCGAGCGTGCTGCCAAACTCGGCTTTGATCGCCAAGACGTTGATAGTATTTTCGAGAACTTGGATGAAGAATTGGCTGAGTTAAAAATTGCTCTGAAGATGGCAAACTCGGAAAAATTGGCCGAACAGCTTGGAGACTTCCTTTTCACCATTGTGAACCTGAGCCGCTTTATGCGGGTTCATCCGGAAGCGGCCCTTACGCGGACCATTTCAAAGTTTATCAAAAGCGCTTCCAGGTCATTGGATGGACATTAAGGCTAGTGCCAATTCTGCCAATTTGTTATTGCACAAGCCCTTATGGAAAACCGGATATCCCCCCAGGAAAGGCCCGATCTGCTTCTTCTTGGAATAGGTGTGCGGTGTAGGCGTATCGGGGTGAGAAATGGAACAGCGTATATTGCTTGGCACCCGCTTTTCTTGCAAGGGTGGCTGCTTGTTTTGCGGTCAGGTGATATTTGTTGCGCGCGATTTCCGCCTCTGTGTCAAGAAATGCAGCCTCGATGAAGAGGTGGTCGGCGTTGCTGGCAAAACCAATAATCCTTTCGGCGTTTTCAGGGCTAAAGAGAACATCAACGATGTAGGTAATTTTCTGTCCCGGTGAAATACGGGCGATTTGATTTGTAAGGTCGCCCAGCCGAAACGTAAGTTGGCGTTCTTCACCTGCCTCTTTCCAGGCTACCTGAAAATCTTCTTCGGGGTCATGCTCCTCATATAGTGCCCCCTTGAACCGTCTCAGCCATTGGCCCACCGGTATCTTGAGCCGTTTCAGGCTGTCCTTCATTATATTGACATGAAACCGTTCCTTGAGGTTGAAGCCCAGGCAGGGGATCTTATGATCCAGGTGAGTGGCATGAACTGAAAAGGAGGGTTCTGTGAGAAGAATACCATTAAAAGGGGCTTCTTCTTTTGCCTGGTTTGACCTAAACCCCTCTTTACAATCATATACTTTGCTCATGGTAAACGTTGGATGTACCTCAGTAGCCTTCAGGGAAAAACCATGTCTGTAATTTTCAACCAGATTCCAGGTGTAGCTTGCCAGCTTTCCCTCAATGTTTTGAAGAAAGTTGGGTGGGCCAAAGACGTGGAAGGTCTTTTGTCGTCCCAGGAATGTACGCAGGATGGTATCAAAACCTGCAAAATGGTCCATGTGGGTATGGGTTACGAAAGCATGGGTAAGTTTCAAGATGTCTTTCGGGGCTAAGCGGTGCAGGTCTCCCATGTCAAACAGGAGGGCACGCTTTTCAAAGAAAAATGGTATGAAGAGGGCCGGATCCTCAAAAGGGCCGTTAATCAGCCTGGGATGAAAGGAGGGCCTCATTGGAGGGTGAATTTGGCAACTTGGCGATTTATGCAGTTATAGATCTCTTCATCAGAACCATAAATGTCTTCAACACTTCTATGATTGACCAGTTGCTCTATTACGAATGCCGTTAGATAGAGACTTACAATATTCGGTCGCGGCACAAGGTTCCTGAGAGGTGCAATTTGGTAATCAATCTCAAATTCATCTGAGCGGGTCAATTTTTCGATTGAGGCCTCAAACTGTTTCTGGATATCCCCCTTACTGTTCGTTTGTATCAATTTTTCCTCAATGAGCTTCATAGCCAGGGCATTGCTAAGGGGCTCCAAGACATTTCTAGTTTGTTCTATTGCGAACTTGCGTTCCCGTTCCTTGGAAGTTTCAATTCTGGACAGGATCTTTGATTCGCGATTACTGGGGCGAAATACTTTTGACATCGGAAATGGGATTCCAAACGGCGACTTTATGCAAATCACCTGATATTATTAAAATAAGATTTAACGTAACACTTTTCAAAAAGCTTAATTCTTATGATTTAACAATTTAAAGAATATGAGAAGTTCTATTTAATTACAACAAAAAAATGCACCCCTCAGGCTCAAATAGGTCGGAGTTGCTTGCAAATAGAATAGAAATGTGCCTATATAGAATGAAATTAGGCATAAAGGAGGGTATCACTATGAAACAGAAATTTTTCTTTTTTGTTGTCCTGAGCATGTTTATTGCAATTTGCCTCCCCCTTACAGGCTGCCTCCCTAAAGCCGTGGACGTAGACGAGCAGGCAGCCAAAGAGGCAGTAGTCGAGCCGGTTGCCGAGCAGGCTCCCAAGCCAGCTACTGAGCAGGCAGCCGAGCAGGTAGTAGAGGAGGTAGCAGCCAAGGAGGCAGAAGCCGAGCCGGTTGCCGAGCAGGTAGTAGAGGAGGTGGCAGCCAAGGAGGCAGAAGCCGAAACAGCAGCCGAGCCGGCAGCCAAACCGTCTGATTTGGAAATAACAAGGGCTGCCATCTGCCGACAGGTGGTTGATCGGGAGCCCGTGGATGCGGGGACCAGTTTCGAGTCTCCAGTGGAAAAGCTTAGTTGTTTTACCCATGTGACTGGCGCACAGGGTCCTGCGGAGATCTACCACGTTTGGTACTTTGCTGAAGCCGAGAGGGCAGTGGTAAAATTGAAGGTCAATTCTGTGAGTTGGCGCACATACAGTACAAAAATCATTCAACTCCACGAGATCGGTGATTGGCGTGTAGACGTGCTCGGGCAGGAGGGTGCCGGCCTTGAAGACCATCACCGCCGGGCGGGTGGCCCTCGCGTTGAGGAAGCCAACTGTCTGCTCCGCGTCCCTCAGCACGACGACCGAGTCGATAGCCTCTCGCCCGTCGTCCTGCGCCCCCTTACCGACTGTGATCACCCGACGCGCCCCGCCCCAGGGGAGCTCGTCGACAAGCGCAGCGCCACTGCGCATGGCGACGAGCGCCGCCAGCGGCATGAGCGCCTCTTCCGCACAGACGACGACCGGACCTGACAGCCGGGACTCGATCACCTCCGCCGGGTCCGCGACTCGGTCCACCGACAGCCCCACCGGGACCGGCGCCCGGCTCACCCAGTGGCTGGTCCCTTCGGGCACGATTTCCAGCAAGTGGCCGAGGGCCTCGGCACGGGGGCTGTTGGCGCCGGTCAGCACGACGGCGGTGAACCGGCCCGGCCGGGCCAGCGCGGCGAGAACCTGGTAAACTTCACTGCTCGAGCGGTCGACGACCCAGACGTCCGCGAACGGCGGTGGCGCCCCCCCGCGCCCGTCCGGCAAGCCGGGCCACCGTCGGCGATGTGGGCGGAGACGCGACCATCGTCTCGTGGTGACCTTTGACTCTTGCGACCCGACGACGTCCGGTGTGGAC
>JAIWEZ010000029.1:0-13436 GCA_048631945.1 Gammaproteobacteria bacterium
TGTTGATCTTCCATAAGATAAAGGTACCCGGGGCAGAACGAAAATTGTTGAACAAGTATAATACCTATATCAAAGAGTTGTATCAAAAAAGACAATAAGCTGTTTCAAAACCATTTCTTAAATGGTTGCCTTTTTGTTTTTCCCGGGTTTATGGGGACCAAGTATGATGATTTCGTGAAAGCCTTAAAGGAATGGCCAGTGCCGCGTGATGGCTCTTGCCGCAGATAATGAACTCATACGCTAAAAGGAAGATAGGTCGGTTGTTGCAACTACGGCCACGTTATGTGGGGTCTTATGTTTCAATGGCCTACGGCCTTGGCATGGCTGTCAGTGGCCATGTTCGATCAGTGTTCACTATGGCCTCAGTGGGTGAGTTACTGTTTTATGGTGCAATTCTGTACCATGCCCGCAAACGACAGCGATTCGGGATGAAAAAGATATGGCTCGCTCTTGAGGTATACGCTGGCCTGTCCATCATCTGGATGGCTGTCAACATTCTAAAGATACAAGTGTGGCGATGGCATCCCGTGGCGTTCGGGCTGTTGCCGCTGGTGGTTATTTTAGCATATTTGGTGGCCTTCATCGGAAAACCTTCGGTCCCCCCTCACCCAAACCCTCTCCCCCAGTGGGGGAGAGGGCAGGGTGAGGGGGCAAACCCTGAGTTATCGAGAAGTTACAAAACCGATACGGTTTTGACCTCTGGTGTAAGGGCAAAACAGGTTTCCTTGATCATGATCATCGCGGTGGTCTGGGCCATTCTCAATCTTTATGCCTTCCCCAAGTTTGGGATCGTGACCTGACTGAGCGGCTTCTGCAAGGTAGGCTTACCTTGAGACAGGGAGTCCGGGCGGGCACATTCGTTCGAAATGACAATACGGGCTGAGCTGTTACGACGGAGCAAAAATGCAAAACCTGGAAAACAATAGGATTCCCGAAAAGGTCAAGAGCATTCATATCATTGCTATTTGCGGTACAGGCATGGGGGCCCTGGCCGGCATGCTCAAGGAGGCCGGATTTAAGGTAACCGGTTCGGATCATCATGTCTATCCTCCCATGAGCACATTTCTTGCTGAACGGGGCATCGAGGTTGCTAGTGGATTTCGGCCGGAGAACCTTTATCATCGGCCGGACCTTGTTGTGGTTGGCAACGCTGTATCAAAGGATAATCCAGAGGTGGAGGCCATGTTTGGCATGGGCCTTCCCTTTTGTTCTTTTCCTCAGGCCATGAATAGGTTTTTTGTTAATGAAAAGGTGGCTCTGCCGATTATAGGCACCCATGGCAAGACCTCTACTTCTGCCCTCCTCGCCTGGGTTCTATCCATAGCAGGGCTTGACCCTAGTTTTATGATAGGAGGCATCCTAAAGAATTTTGATCGCAACTATAACATCGGTTCCGGGTCTTACTTTGTCGTGGAAGGCGATGAATACGACACGGCCTTCTTTGACAAGGGACCCAAATTTCTTCACTACACACCGTCTCGGGCGATCCTGACCAGTGTGGAGTTTGATCATGCCGACATCTACAGGGATTTAGACCATGTCAAACAGGCATTTATCGATTTTGTCACGGCCATGCCTGAAGAGGCCCTTTTGGTTGCCTGCGACGAGACCTCTACAGTACGAGAGCTCGCAGCTCGTGCCTCTTGCTGGGTCGCAACATACGGCTTTGAAGAGAGATCCCCCTGGCGACTTGAAAGTCTGCGATTTGATCCGCCCTGGACTTATTTTGAAGTCACAATACGTGGAGAGCCGTTTGGGACTTTTAGGACACCTCTCATGGGTCGTCATAACGCCCTGAATGCACTATCGGTTATTGCAGTCGCAGATGATCTGCGGATACCTAAAGATATTATCTCCAGGGCACTTGAGACCTTCGAGGGGATCAAACGTCGCCAGGAGGTTAGGGGCATCAAGCGAGGTATCACAGTTATCGATGATTTTGCTCATCATCCCACTGAGGTGAGGGAGACGCTTGCCGCAGCCCGGGGTTTTTACGCAAACAACAGACTTGTTGCCGTTTTTGAACCACGAACCAATTCGAGCATGCGCAAGGTCTTTCAAAAAGTATATCCTAAGTCTTTTGATGATGCGGACCTGGTCTGCATCCGAAAGCCGCCCTTGCTGGACAAGATACCGGCCGATGAGCGGTTTTCATCAGAGGAGTTGACTCGGGATCTCAAAGACCGGGGGAAAAAGGCCCAGTACTTTCCCGATACAGAAGCCATTATCGACTATCTAGTTACGGTTGCGAGAGCTGATGATGTGATCCTTATTATGTCCAACGGCGGGTTTGACAATATTCACGAAAGGTTGTTGAAAAGACTATAAAATTTGTTTGCAGTGGCAAGTTTCACCAAAACGTGGTATGAAAAACAGGAAAAGAGAATCATATAAGACACCTAAAGAGGGAGAAGCCGTGGACCCCAAACAGCAGAGCCTTTTACGCAAACTTCCGGGTGTAGACCATGTTATCGAATTGTGGGACAAGATCCAGCCGGTGGAAGATGTGCCCAGAGCCGTGTTGGTGCGGTCGATCCGTAGCACCCTTGACCGACTTCGTGCGAGGATTCTTGCCGGTGATGAGCTACCAGATGAAACCATGTTCGGCGACGATCAACTCCTGGGACTAGCCGCACAGGCGGTAAACAAAAGTATGGAATTCAATCTGAAGCGCGTGATCAACGCGACAGGCGTAGTCGTTCACACCAACCTAGGCCGTTCCTTGCTACCCGAAAGCGTAGCAAAGCATGTGGCCGAGATTTCGAGTCGGTACGCAAATCTCGAATTCGATCTACAAAAAGGGGAGCGTGGTTCCAGATATAGCTGCGTAGAAGATATTTTGTGCGAGATAAGCGGAGCTGAAGCCGCCATGGTCGTAAATAACAATGCCGGAGCGGTCTTTTTGTCTCTGGAAACACTGGCAAAAGGAAAAGAGGTGATCGTCTCAAGGGGGGAGCTGGTGGAAATTGGAGGCTCATTCCGCATACCGGAAGTTATGGCCCGAAGCGGAGCCAGGCTGGTTGAGATCGGCACAACCAATCGGACTCATCTGTCAGACTATGAAGGGGCAATCCGTGACGAGACAGCATTATTTCTCAAGGTTCACACCAGCAATTACAGCATGGTGGGGTTTACGGCTGAAGTTTCTCTAAAAGACCTGGTCGCATTAGGGGCCAAGTATCATCTTCCTGTCGTGAAAGATTTGGGTAGCGGCAACTTTGTAGATTTTTCAAAATACGGTCTCATGTGGGAACCTACCGTTCAGGAGACCGTAGCAGCCGGCGCTCATGTGGTCACCTTCAGCGGCGACAAGATGCTGGGAGGACCCCAGGCCGGAATCATTGTAGGTAGAAAAGATATACTCGAGCGCATCAAGAAAAACCCCATTAACCGGGCCCTCAGAATCGATAAGATGACTCTGGCAGCCCTTGAGGCCACATTGCACCTGTATCGAGATGAATCCAAGGCTGTCTCGACCATTCCCACACTGCGTACGCTCACCCTGCCTCCCAAGGTCATTGCCAACAAGGCAAAACGGCTCCTGAAACAATTGAGAAAACTGGCAGATGACCGTCTGGAAGCCGTTATTATAAACGCCTCGTCCCGTGTGGGTGGAGGCGCCCTGCCACTGCAAGAACTTCCGACCAGTTGCGTGGGCGTCATGATAAAGGGGCTCTCGGCAAACCGTATTGACCGCGCTATGCGTGAAGCCACTACACCCGTGATCGGGCGCATTGAAAACGACCTTTTTGTGATGGACATGCGTACCGTTCAGGATGAAGAGATAAACATGATAGCCTCAACATTCAAAAAAACTTTTGCGGAGGCGTAAATGGAAGAGCCTTTTGTCGGAACAGACGCCCTGAAAGATGCGTTTCCGCAGATGCCAGTAGGTCAGGAATTCCAGAGCCTTTTTGAGACGTCTGCAGAGAAGAATGACCGATTTGCTATGCTTATCATTCATATTGACAATTTTGACAAGACGTTGAAACAACTTGGGGAAGATATCACATCGGGTGTGATGGTCAGGCTGGCACGCATAATACATGGTCTGAGCAAGACCTGTCCCATGAGGTGGGGGCGACTTGACCAGGAGCGCTTTGCATGTTTCTGCCCGGATATGGATGAGGCTGCCGCCGTTCAATTGTCAAGGGAGATCCAGGGGCGTCTTGCGCTGGTCGGCGAAGAGACAGTGTCTGTTGGGGTGGCTGTATCCCCGTTCTGGCCTTTCGAAAAGATGTCTATTCTGGATAACGCCCAAAAAGCGCTGGACCATGCTGCATTTTTTGGACCAAACACCGTTACGCCATTTGATGCGGTCAGCCTGAACATCAGCGCTGACAAGCTTTATCAATACGGAGACATTGACGGAGCCATTGAAGAGTTTAAAAAGGCTCTGGCTGTAGATCTTCAAAACGTGAATGTCCATAACAGTCTTGGTGTGTGTTATGGTGTACAGGGCAAGTCGGATCTGGCTGTTGATGCCTTTGAAACAGCGCTCCGCCTTGATCCAAAAGACGTTATGGCCACGTATAACCTTGGGCTTGCCCACCTGAAGCAAGGCGATCGGGAAAAAGCACTCGATCTGTTCCTTGGGGCAGACAGTCTTGACGGAGACAACCCAGAAGTGGCCTACCAGATAGCCGTCTGCTATCGAGAGAAGGATCAAACCGATGCGGCAATTGAATATCTCGAAAAAGCTGCCCGGAATGCGCACAAAGGGGCACATATATTCCAGGACCTGGGAGAGTGTTACCTGGAGACAGAGATGTTTCGGGAGGCTGCCAAGGCCTATGAAAAGGCAATTAGACAGAACCCAACCAATGCAAAAAGCTTAAGCGCTCTCGGTTATCTGTATGGAACGTTAGGTGAAAATCTCGAAATCGCAATTGTACTAGGTCGAGAGAGTGCCAGAATTGAACCAAACAATGGATTGTACCGATACCGGCTGGGCAACCTCTACCTGCAAAGTAAGGATTATGAAAATGCTTTAGAGCAGTTTAAAATGGCAGCCGAGCTTGGAGAGGATTGTGGTGATCTTGTGCAGGAAGTCGCGAATCTTGAACCGGTAAACGAATAACCAAATATGGAAACTCCTATGAAAAACATTGTTATAAAGGCTTTTGAAGAAAGCATTAGAGTAAAGGAACGTTTTGTCAAAGAGAATATGGATGGGCTTCTGACAGCAGCTCAACGTCTGGCCACCTGCTTTGCTTCCGACCACAAACTCCTTATTTTTGGCAACGGAGGCAGCGCTGCCGATGCCCAGCACATTGCAGCAGAATTTGTAAACCGTTTTTCCGTTGAGCGCAGACCCTTGCCCGCACTGGCCCTGAGCACCGACACATCCGTCTTGACCAGTATTTCCAATGATTATTCTTTTGACGAGGTCTTTTCCAAGCAGATCAAGGCCATAGGGAAAAGAGATGACTTTGTATTGGGGATCAGCACTAGCGGCAACTCCAGGAACGTGATTCTTGCCGTAGAAACGGCCCGTGACATGGGCCTTTACACAGTGGGTCTGACAGGATGCGGTGGGGGCAACCTGGCTCACTGTTGCGACCTTGCCTTGATTGTAGATTCCCAGGCAACTCCTCGTATCCAGGAAACTCATATCACAGCAGGACATATTCTGTGCGAGCTCGTGGACCGAACCCTTTTCCCTGAAAGCTTTAAGGAAGCGTAATTGCTGTAACAATATCAGGAATCTCTCGCCCGCTCCCCTTCGACCAGGCTCAGGGTCGCTCGAGATCTCAGAGAGATCAGAGAGAAAAGACTTTGTCTGATTTTTTGACCCCGGTTAAATAGGCTACGCCCGAGTTGAATATGCTTTGCGTTCAACGGGGCAAGCATTTAACAGGGCAGGGAGGAAAAATCAGACAAAACACTCAGCCCCTGTCGGGGCATATAACTATTTCGTATATCCCGAGCAACGCGAGGGATCGTAGTTTGAGCTAAATTCTCCTCTCAAGAATTTAGCTCAAGACCTCTGTGGCTCAGTGAGCTCTGTGAGAAATAAGAACAGCCTGTACTCATTACGAAAGAGTTTATTGAAGGTACTCTCCCATGCAAAAACTAAAGCCCATAGACCTGTCCATCTTAAAAACTAGTCCACTGGCATCTCGGAAAAGTAAGGTAGATCGGGTGGATTTTGCTCATCCATGGAAACCGGAAGGATCTCTGGAAGATTTCTTGGACTGCCTTCCTAATATCCTGGCGGTCAGAGACTTAAAGGCAATCGTTTCAAGTATTGCAAATGCCCACAAGGGTGGCAAGAGTGTGGTGATGGCCATGGGTGCCCATGTCATTAAAGTGGGGCTTAACCCTGTTGTTATTGACCTTATGGAGCAGGGCGTCATCACAGCCGTTGCCGTAAACGGTGCGGGTATCATACACGACCTTGAGGTTGCAATGATCGGCAGAACATCTGAGGACGTTATTGAAGGGCTGGAACATGGAACCTTTGGCATGGCAAAAGAGACTGCGGATTTCTTGAATCATGCCATCTCAAAGGGAGGCAAGGAGGCTGTGGGGCTCGGACAGGCCGTAGGACAGGCGATTATCGAAGAGAATCTCCCTTTCAGCAACGACAGCCTACTTGCAGCTGCTGTGCGGCTTCAAATTCCTGCTACCGTTCATGTGGCGATCGGAACCGACATAATTCATATGCATCCCGGATTTGACCCTGGGGCCGCGGGTAGGGCAACCCATCTTGATTTCCGGCTCTTTGCAGCAGTGGTCGCCACGCTGGAAGGTGGTGTTTATTTGAATGTCGGCTCAGCAGTGATCTTGCCGGAAGTCTTTATGAAAGCACTTACCCAGGTTCGGAATATGGGACATAAAGTGGAGCGATTTACGGCCGTGAATATGGATTTCATCCGGCACTACCGCCCCACGACGAATGTGGTCGAGCGCCCGACCAGCATGGGCGGGATGGGTTATACCCTCATCGGTCATCATGAAATCATGTTTCCCCTCCTTGCAGCATCCGTGATTGAAAAAATCAGTCGGTCCGGCCCTTGAGTGAGGCTGGACAAACAGGCAATACAGTTATATATTGTGAAAAAATCTTAGGCCTTTAAGGAGACCACAAAATGCCTATCTTCGAATATCACTGTATGAAATGTGACAAGAATTTTGAGATCCTGGTCCTTGGAAACCAGAAAATTACTTGTCCAACCTGCAACGGCAAGAAGGTCAAAAAGCTTCTTTCTGCTTTTAGCCACAAGAGCGACGGTGGTTTCTCAAGTTCAAAGGGTTCTGCCTGCACTTCCTGCAGCGCCACAAGCTGCAGCACCTGTGGCCATTGACAATGAAGGTCGTTAGAATCGGCACAAGAGGAAGCCCCCTTGCCGTGTGGCAGGCAGAGTGGGTACGCTCCCGACTCCATGCACTCTATCCCCAATATGAAACCGAGTTGGTCAAGATCAAGACCACAGGGGACAAAATCCTGGATGTGCCCCTTGCACAGGTCGGAGGAAAGGGGCTCTTCGTAAAGGAGATTGAAACTGCTCTTTTGGAGGGCCGGGTTGACCTTGCCGTCCACAGCATGAAGGACATGCCTGCTGAAATCCCGCAAGGGCTTTGCTTTGGTGCCATGCCCGAAAGGGAAAATCCACTGGATGTTCTGATTTCGAGAAACGGCCACTCTATTAAAGACTTACCAAAAGGGGCCCGGCTTGGAAGCAGTAGCCTCAGGCGCGGGGCCCAAGTTCGGCATGTCAGACCGGACATCACAGTGCATCCCTTGAGAGGGAACCTCGACACCCGTATACGAAAACTCGAAACAGAGGGGTTAGATGCCATCATTGTGGCTGCGGCCGGTGTCAAAAGGCTTGGATTGAAAGCATACATAACAGAATACCTCCCCGAAGCAATTATGCTTCCCGCCATCGGACAGGGGGCGCTGGCGATTGAAACGAGAGATGATGATGACTCTACTCTGCGACTGATTGCACCCCTGGATCACAGGGAGACGCGCTTGGCCGTGAAAAGCGAGCGGGCCTTTCTGGCCCGGCTTGAAGGGGGTTGTCAGGTCCCAATCGCAGGCCGAGCAAAAATCGTTGGGGACGAGCTTGAGCTTACAGGCCTTGTGGCCGAGGTGGACGGTTCTGTTATTCTTCGCGAGACGATCAGAGGCCGTGTAGACCAGAGCGAAAAGCTCGGGGTAGAGCTGGCCAACCGCCTCCTCAAAAAGGGCGGCAGGGAAATTTTAGAGAACGTCTTGGGCAGAGCTATACAGGATTTGGCAACATGAAACTAGGGAAAGTCTATCTGGTTGGTGCAGGGCCTGGCGATCCGGATCTCATGACCGTGAAGGGAAGCGAGCGCCTCAAAGAGGCTGATGTGATCATGTATGACCACCTGGCGTCTGCTAAGCTCTTGAAGTATGCCAGACAAGATGCCGAAACTATCTATGTTGGCAAGCTGCAGGGTAATCACGCCGTTCCTCAAGATGAGATTAACAAGCTCATGGTTTCAAAGGCAAGAGAAGGCCGTACCGTTGTTCGCCTTAAAGGCGGACATCCCTTTATCTTTGGCAGAGGGGGTGAGGAGGCTGAGGCCCTAGCTCAAGCAAAGATTCCCTTTGAGGTAGTCCCTGGCATAAGCTCGGCTATAGCTGCACCAGCCTGTGCGGGCATACCCCTTACGCATCGAAGGTATACTGCCAGCGTGGCCTTTGTTACCGGCCATGAAGACCCAACAAAACAGCACCCCACGGTGGACTGGTCCAGACTTGGCACTGGCGCTGGGACTCTGGTCATCTTGATGGGTGTCAAGAACCTGGCCAAGATTGCAGAGAAACTGATTGCGGCCGGTCGTGACCCGAAGACCCCAGTGGCCCTTGTCAGATGGGGAACCACTCCTCAGCAAACCACGTTAGCGGGTACTCTTGACACAATTGTGGCGCAGGCGGAGGCAGCCGCACTCACGCCGCCCGTCACTATCGTTGTAGGTGAGGTTGTTAAGCTCAGGGAGACCCTGAACTGGTTTGAGAAAAGGGCTCTTTTTGGTAAGACCGTGGTGATCACAAGGGCACGAGCACAGGCAAGCGAGCTGGTTAGAAAGCTTTCAGACCTGGGAGCTGCCTGCCTTGAATGCCCCACCATAAGGGTCGTTCCACCGGAGGACTGGGCCCCCCTGGATGCGGCTATAGATAATCTTGGCACCTATGACTGGCTCGTTTTCACAAGTGTAAATGGAGTTTCTTTCTTCTTTGAGCGTCTCTATAAAAAAGACAAGGATGTGCGGGCCTTAAAAGATGTGAGCACGGCAGCCATTGGGCCGGCCACGGCAAAACGGTTGCGCGATTTTGGCCTCAAGAGCGATATTATTCCTGAGACCTATCAGGCCGAGTCGATCGTGGAAGCCTTTAAACAAGAACCAATGAACGGAAAAAGGGTGTTACTGCCTCGCGCCAAAGAGGCGCGACCGGTCCTTCCAGTAGAACTCCGCAAAGTCGGTGCTGTTGTGGATGAGATCGTCGCCTACCAGACCGAACAGGCACGCGAAAACGTGGACGTGCTGATCAAGCACTTGGAAGAAGGTTCCATCGACCTTCTAACTTTTACGAGTTCGTCTACTGTCAAAAACTTTAAGGCCCTCCTTCCGCCTGACAGGTTTGAAAGCCTAATTAAAGGGGTCACTGTTGCCAGCATCGGCCCGATCACAGCAGACACGGCCAAAGATCTCGGTTTCAAGGTAGATATTATGGCCCAAGATTACACCATCGATGGATTGTGCGAAGCCATCCTGCAGCATTATGGTCGATAATCCCTTCCATCTCCAAAATTTTCCTACAAAACATAAATGTCCCCGTAAGGAGATCTTGGCCGTGGAGACACAAGATGAAGGGTAAGCCTACAAGTATGGCCGACAAATTAGTCTGGATCGCAATTGGATCTGGGGCACTTTTTTGGATTCTTGAAGCCGTTTTACATGTCTTCATATTCCATGAGGGGACGGTTATCCAGCAGATCTTCGCTCCTAGGCCACATGAAATATGGATGCGTTTGATTGTGGTGGCTGCATTCATTGCATTTGCCATCTATGCCCAATTCATTATAACCCAGCGCAAGAGGGCAGAGGAGGAAACCAAACATGCCTATGCAGAGCTCAATCAGATATTCAACACCGCAGCGGACGGGATGAGTGTGGTCGATAAAGACTTCAACGTGCTTCGGGTTAACGAGACGTTTTCCACTCTGTCGGGCATAAGCAAAGATGAAGCGGTGGGCAAGAAATGCTATAAGGTGTTTCGAGGCCCTCTGTGTCAGACTCAGCAGTGTCCGCTGATACAGATTCTGGGTGGTAAAGAGCGAGTTGAATGTGATGTAGAAAAACAGCGCAACGATGGTGTCACAGTTCCTTGCATGGCGACGGCAACTCCCTTTCGGGCATCCGATGGAGAACTTCTTGGGATTGTTGAAGACTTTAAGGACATCTCTGAACGTAAGCGGGCAGAGGAGGCGCTACAAGAAGCTCATCATATGCTAGAACAGCGTGTAGAAGAGCGCACCGCCGAGCTGGCCAGGACAACAGAACAGTTGACGCTGGAACTCACCGAGCGCAAGCAGGCGGAAGAGGCACTCCGGGATAGCGAGGCGAAATACCGGCAGCTTTTCACTACCGTCTCGGATGCCATTATGGTTTTCAAAGCCGATACGAAACAGTTTGTAGATGTTAATGATGCCGCCTTGTGCTTCTATGGTTACAGCAAGGAAGAATTCCTGAAGTTAAGACATCCAGCGATCACAGCAGAACCCGAAAAGTCTGCTGCCTCCATCGCGGAGGCCCTTGCTGGTGAGCTTACTAGAATTCCGCTTCGTTATCATAAGAAAAAGGATGGGACAGTATTTCCCGTCGAGATATCTACCAGCACCTTCACGTTGGGAAATCGACAGGTGCTTTGCGGGATTGTCAGAGATATTACCGAGCGTAAACGGGCCGAAGAACACATACGCACACTTACCCAAGAGCTGATGAAGGCCCAGGAAAGTGAGCGACAGAGGATTTCTCGTGACCTGCACGACCGAGTGGCGCAGGATCTTTTCACGCTCAAAATCGGCCTTGACACCCTTTTTGATAATCAGCCGGAAGGGCCTCATGAGATGAGGCAAATTGTTTCAGAGCTCTCCAAAATGCTACAGGAAACGATTACGGTTGTCCGAGATTTGGCCTATGATTTACGTCCTGTCGGTTTGGATCAAATGGGGCTGGTCCGGTCCGTCCATGAGTATTGTGAAGAGTTTTCCTCCAAGAACCAAGTGAAGGTCGACTTCTTTGCCAGTGGTATAGATGAGTTAAAACTCGATTTTGATACCAAGATTACCCTTTATCGCCTGATTCAAGAAAGCCTTAACAACGTCAGGAAACATGCTGATGCCAGCCAGGTGACCATGAGGCTGGTCGCCTCTTTTCCAAACATCATTCTTCGAATCGAAGACAATGGGATGGGTTTTGATGTGGAAGACCGGCTGGGCTCGGCGGCTAAAGAGAGACGTATGGGACTTCGGACCATGCAGGAGAGGGTCGCCCTGCTTCAAGGAAAAATGAGGATAGAATCCCGCCTAACGGAGGGCACAAAAATCTTCATAGAGTTTCCTTACAGGGGAGAAAATAATGGCAAATAAAAAAACCATCTTGATTGTTGACGACCACCCCCTTTTCAGGGAAGGTCTAAAGTTCCTCATATCACGCAACCCCGCGTTCGAGATTGTCGGGGAAGCCGGTAGCGGACAAAAAGGGCTAAAGTTGGCAAAGAAACTGAAGCCCGACTTGGTAATCATGGACATATCTTTGCCGGATAAAAGCGGTATTGACGTCACCCGCAGCATACGAAGCCTTTTGACAGGGACAAGAGTGATGATCGTTAGCATGCACTCCAAAATCGATCATATCACCGAGGCATTTCGGGCAGGGGCCACGGGGTATGTGGTTAAGGAATCGGCTGCTGACATGCTTGTTCAGGGTCTTGAGACTGTATCAAGAGGAGAGTATTTCCTGGACAATTCCGTTTCCCATAAGGTGGTGGAAGAGCTTATGGAATTCCCGGCTAAAGAGGCAAAGATTAAGGATACCGCTTACGGTGCCCTGACACCGCGCGAGCAACAGGTAATGCGCCTGCTGGCAGAAGGGCTTTCCACCAAAAAGATCGCTGAAAAGCTTTTCATTAGCCCCAAGACCGTGGAGAATCACCGGACCAACATCATGAACAAGCTTGACGTTCACAGTACCATTGAATTGGTTCGCTATGCCGCAAAGCTTGGCTTGATCGACGTAGACCTCTGGAAGGATTAAGGGCAAATTGCCCTGTTGGTTGTTTTTCCTCCTGTATATAGGTTAAAGTCCCGCCTATTAGGGGTTTCCCCTATCAAAATGAATCCATCCCTCTATGGACAAACCGAATCAAATTTGGATATTTGATAAAGGCCAAAATAGAAAAGGCCGACATTCATTAAATCAAGAGCCAGTTTCAAAATGTTCAATTTTGCATCAAGGTCAAGGAAGGCGAAAATTCTAACCGCAGGAATACTTGATGTATTTCGAGGACTAGAATTTGAGTCTGACGCAGAGATTGGGCAAAAGGGGACGTTTTGAAACTGGCTCTCAAGAAATCAGGAACTTTTATTGGATGGTGATGGTATGAACCTGTTCGAGAGCCTGCCGTTCAAGACGGTTAAACAAGCGCTGAACGACCCTATCAAAGATACTGGGTCCAATAACGTGACAAACGATAAACTGACGACAAAAGAATTAGGATTGAAGAAAAATTTTTTGGATGTGATCGAGCTGATCAGAAGCATTCAGCGTGCCGAGGGCAACCCTGATTGTTTTCGCAGGGCAAAGGGCTATTGTGACCAGCTTGGTTGTGCCTGGCGTCTGTACTGCCTGGAAAAGCCGCAGCACTTGCCATATTGATTGATTAAGATGAATAAGGTGTGATCTATAGTCGAAAACCGGATTTCAAAGCCAGCAATCGAGTTACACTTTGTTATCGAAAGTAGTTCTTAATCAAGTTCATTTTCTGCTGTGTTCGTTACAAGGCTGTAGCTTGGCAAGTTTCTCCACTAAAAAATGGCCCTTCAGAAACTGCCTGCAGCTCTGGACGTCACAAGCGGATGCGTGTAAGCCCCTGCTCTAAGGGGGCTTACACAGAGGCAGAGAGCCAAATTATCTCGGATAGCCAGGCATAGAATTTGGAGACGTTATTAGGCGCTTAGCGCCGCAACATCGACAAAAGATTGTCTATGTTATGTAACGTGTCGTTTTTGTATTTGTTACAGATGCTGGTTACTGGTCGCTGGATCCTGGATAAACCGGAATCAAAAACCAAGGACCATATATCCAGTATCAAGAATCCAGGATCCAGCATCAAATCTTTTTTGGTTCCGGCTTGTCCGGGTTAGGAAGATGCCGGTACATTTAAAATTTGG
>JAIWEZ010000030.1:0-13411 GCA_048631945.1 Gammaproteobacteria bacterium
TGGTGTCAACGGTAAGTGTCGTTGTAGGGTTAAATTGATACAAAACTTTCAATAATAGACAAGCAGACCAAGGAAAAGGGGTTGAAACAGCTTCTAAGGCCCAGTTGTCCAAAACTCCGACCCTGGTTTCACAACAGCAATGCCTGCCATCCTTCTGAAACAGGACGTCCCCTTATTGGGTTTCAGCAATCTGCATGCCAAAATAATACAATATCTCAGAATTTCTACAAATAATCCAAAGTTCATACGCAAACCCATAACTTAGGGCTCGCGCAAAAATAACTTCGCAGATTTCGCGCTCGGATTTGGGTTAGATTTGGTCGATCCGATTGAGCAAAACCGCAGGAATAGCAGGCTATTTTGAGGGTTTTGCGAATGAGTATCGGCCAAAGATGGCCTGAAGCCGAGATGCCAAAATGGTAAGTTGTTTTTGCGCGAGCCCTTAAGGCACAAACTCAAAAATATTGGTCGACAGTAAAAGGAAAATTCATTTTCATGTCACAGACGCCAGAGACTATCAGCCCCATAGTGTCAAGATATTGACTCTGACAGAATTGAAATCCTGCGGCATACCTTCCAACAATCCTTTAGATAAACCACACTTAGCTCGTCCACAATTGCCATAGGCAACGGCCTGGTTCCAACAGCAAATCATGTCACGATCTTGGAATTCCTCAATCCTGAATATTACAGCAATCCCTCTTCCTTGAGAAAAGTCATGGCTCTACTGCTTATCGTGGTAGCGTGACTAATTGCCCGCGAGATATTTTCCATTGAACCATTTGAGACATTTGAATCGACCATAACTAACCCGCCGTCTAGTTCCCTTCGAATTTCAGCCCATTCCTCTTGAGGGGAAACCTTGTTGGCAAGCCCGATATCTCGATACAAGGTTCTCAAGAAGGCGGAGAAAACCTTGTTTGCCCCAGATCTTTCATGCTCGCCAAGCCCATCAATCACCATTACCATTTGAGTTGCCACTATAAGGGCTGCTTTCATCCTCTCTCCCATCATAAACGCCAGAATAGCCTCTCTTTCGGTCATGTTCACTTCCTTCCTTTTGATTGTATTTTCATGCTGAAGAGGTCCTTTTCTGCGCGACGCACCTCCTGTACAAAGGCCCTCACCTTGTCGAGGTCTTTCTTGAACCTCACAGGCCTTCCACTGCTGTCAACCCCATTGGTTCTTGTGCAGCTGTCAACTCCAAAAGGTTTAACACCCATAACACCTTCGTAAACATTTTCAGATGACAGCCCACCGGCCAGAATCACAGGAATTGAGGTTAAATCTACAAGCCTTCTGGCTACGGTCCAGTCACAGGTACGTCCTGTTATACCGATGTAACCTTCCACTGGCTCCTTGCCAAGCCATGTGTCGGTCAAAAAATAATCACTTGCGGATTCGAAACGCTTGGCAATTTCCAGTGTTGGCATCCTTTTACTACATCTTGGCGTAGCAATGGGAACCGAGCGCATGACTTCAATTTCAGGGAATCGCTCTCTAACACAGATCTGCAGATCAACTAAAACCTCACAGGGCATAAAGTGACCGTCATCATTAGTTAAGCACTCGCAAAAGTGAATTATATCCGGCCGATAATACTCTATGGCTTGAAACAAGACTCCTCTCGTATGGAAGAGGGGAATCAGGCTATGCTTTACCCGTGCTCCCTTGGAAATGAGAATTGCATCCTTAATGGCCGGCACTTTCCAATTTTCCTCTGAGAGGATGACGCTTCCGATCCTATCAACGTCTAATTCGATAACCACTTCAGCCTCTCGGGGGTCCTGTATCTCGTAGATCTGAACCGCTATTCTTTCCACTCTCTTTTCACCTCATATAATCTGAAGGAAGACGCAATCCGTTTCTATGCTTGTCGTGTTTCCGTAATTCACTTTGTGTTGTGGAAATTTACCGCACCAAAGAGGACTCGGTTTTGTCCTTCTATTTTGACATGGCGCACTTCTAATCTGCGAGGTTATTTCGTCCTGATCTCTTGATCCAATTTCGAAACATGTCGGAAAAACCCTTTGCCTCAGGGTCACTCCGAAATTGTTCCAAAGTATATTTCATTTTCAAGGACCAATTTGGGTATTCGATGGTCGTTCCCGGGAGGTTTTGCTGCTCTGTCTCCTTAAACAGGTCTTGCTGTCCTAATATGAACAGCTTCGAAGGAGTCATTGCAAGGAAACCAACAACTGCGTTGTGGAGATCCCCTGTGATCTGAGGATAGGCATTTACGTCTGTGGAACAGTGTCCGGGAAGCAGACCCAACCCCTTTAACAACTTTAACAACTCTTTCTTGTCTATCGTTCTTTCTGCAACAGCCTCGATGAAGGCATGTTTGCTGTCAAACATGCCTGCTTCCTTGCGTACCTCAATGTCCCTGTGGCTCCAAAATCCAGCCAATGTGGGTAGATCGTGGGTCGTAACAGTCACCAGGGCCAATTCAGGATAGTCTTCCGGCAGAATAAAGTTTTGATTATTATCTTTTTCAAAATAGAGGAGCCTGTATGAAAGGATGTTGGTTTCAGTCAGTCTCTTCCGTATATATGGAGAAACAGTGCCAAGGTCTTCTCCGATGATGAGTACTCGGTTCCGAACACTCTCCAGTGCAACAATGCCAAGCAAATCTTCAAAAGGTTGAGACACATAGGCCCCTTTCCTTGGTGGCTCATCTTCAGGTATGCAGTAGAGGTGAAAAAACCTCATGACGTGATCGATCCGCAAAGCCCCCCCGAAAGCACAATTTTTTCGAATCTCTCTAATAAAAAGTTTATAACCGCTTTCTCGCAACTTCTCCGTGTCGGGCGGAGGGAACCCCCAATCCTGACCGTGTTGTGAGAATGCGTCCGGCGGGGCTCCCACCCGAAGTTTAGAAATGAAGAAATCCTGATAGGCCCAAAAGTCGGCGCTGAACCGATCGATGGCCAGTGCCAAATCATGGTAGAGGCCGATAAACATTGCCCGGCTTTTTGCATAGTCCTGGATTTGTGCAAGCTGTTTTTCCAATTGCCATTGCAAGTATTTATAAAAGAGTATCTTCTTCCAGTGTTTCTGTCGAAATTGCCGAACTGCTTCAGTGTCAGGCCGTTGGTATTCCGGGGGCCATTGTGACCAGATCCATACCTCCGGATCGCTGGAGCGTATGTATGAATCCAAGGCACAAAAGGTCGCAAAGTTGTCCAACAGGAAACCTTCCCTATCGATGTAGTTTTCAAGCTCCTTTTTCCGGTCGGTTTCGGTGCCAGGCCTGTTCCAGTGATTTTCAAAAAAGGTTTTAAAAACCATCTTCAATACCTTTTGTTTGAGCGCAGCGACTTGTTCATACTGGACCGTGTCTGAGGCCCGGAACTCAGACAGAAGACGCTGTGTTTCGGCAGCCTTTACGATGCTCTGTGCCTCTCGTGAATCTCGATAATCCTCCATGGTGGAGATATCCAGATAAATAAAATTTCGGTAAAAGCGGCTCATAGGAAGGTAGGGACTAGTGTTAAAAGGCATGCGGTTAAAAGTAGCATGAAGCGGATTTAAACCAATAACGCTCCCGTGAAGGTCCTTTGCTACCCAATCAACGACCTTTTTCAAATCGCCAAAATCACCTATTCCCCAATTATTCTTTGATCGGACTCCATAAAGGCTTATGGAGATACCAGCGGTGCGGCAGTCGCCCTGTAAGGGAGGCGGGATGAATGCCTTCTCGGGACATATTGCAACAAATATATTTTGTGTCCTGTGATGATTTCCAGAGTGTACGGATAGGCAAAACTTATAATAACCCAGAGTCTCAAGTTGGGGGAACGGCACACCCCAGCGCTCGTACACACAGTTTCCAACCAGTTTTTTTTCACAAAAAGACAACTCATTATTGCTGAAAGCAATGTGTTGGACCATACCCTGCTCATCTGTCACTTCCAGGGACACCTCCAGATCCTTAATAGCTGGGCCAGCTGAAGTACCCTGTGCCCTGCTAAGGGGTATCTGAAATACCAGTTCCTTTGGCATGCTTGAGAGGCTGGTCACAATAGTAGTTTCTGTCATGCGTGACCATTCTCGCTCTCGCCTCAAATGCCACGCCTCATTTGCCTGCGCATCAGTATCAACGTTCACCCCTATTGCCTTAAGAATGTTCTGTTTGGTTTCTACCGATGTTTGGTGGACGCGACCCCAGTTGTCCCGGTACTCCGATTCGATGCCGCAAAAGGATGCCAATTCATTAATAATTTGATTGTGGGATAATTTGGACAAAAGGATCTCCACTGAAACCTGGTTTCTGGATACTGGATACTGGATGCTCGGTACTGGATGCCAGCACTCCACGGCATTAGGTTTAAGGAGCGGTGCTTGGCACCTCGAGGTTTGAGGTAAAACATGGCTCGATGCTGGATACTCGATACTGGATGTATGAATCCAGTTTGTATTTTTATCCAGTATCCAGTATCCAGTATCCGATAGGTAATGCCGAAAAGATCTCTCTGAAAGACATGCGTCATTTATCCTAAAGTCTATAAGTTCTCATATCAATTAGCGATTACAGCGTCAACGAAGAAACTTGCCGCTTGACCTTGACACATGATGGGGCACCCGCATATGCTTAAATTAGCTCAAAGCTCAAAGCGAAAAAGGAAATTCCTGTACTATCAAGGTAAATAGACAACTGCTGGGGATTTACCAAACATGTTACTAAAGCTGTTTCTGGCTTTTACGCTCATACCCTTTTCTGAACTCTATCTCTTGATAAAGATTGGATATTACCTGGGGGCTTTTAACACCATCCTTGTCGTGATTGTGACAGGCCTTTTGGGCGCATATCTGGCCAAGCTTCAAGGGATTAAAACTATGATGAGAGTCAGAGAAAGCATGAACCGTGGGGAACTTCCAGCAGAGGAAATGTTGGATGCCCTGTTGATCTTCGTCGCCGGCATCGTACTGCTCACCCCTGGATTCATTACCGATTTGGCAGGTCTCGCAATACTGGTACCAAACACCAGGTCTTTGTTTAAGCAGTGGTTGCGCAAGAAGTTTGATCAATGGATCTCAGAAAACAAAACTAACATAATGATCTTCTGAAAAATTTACTCAATTGTGGTAACACTTTAAGTGTATGAAAAAGACCCGTTTTGCGAACGACATTGAGCATTTTGGGAGAAAAGCACTCAATTAGCTGAGAACTTTTTTACAAAAATCAACAGAATGGAGTCGTCAAAGGTGCGCCTTAATGGGTGCAGCCGGATGGATCTCCTTGATATAGCGTTGGAGACCCGTGGCAATGGCATCGGCTACGTCCTCCTGGTATTCGGCGCTGTTTAATCTGCGGCACTCTCTGGGGTTAGTTATAAAAGCAGTCTCTATCAATATACACGGCATCTCAGCACCAAGCAGTACATAGAAGGGTGCCTTTTTCACGCCTTTGTCTTTGATCCACTTGTATTTTTGTTTTAATTTCCCAATCAGGGATTCTTGAACGTAACCCGCTAGGCGACTCGATTCATCTATCATGGCGTTTTTCATAAGATCACTAAAGATTGTCTGAAGGTCACTAATATTCTTGGCTGACGTGGCATTTTCACGTGCAGCCACCAGGATGGCGTCTTCATCTGTGGCCAGATTCAAAAAATATGTCTCAATACCACGACAAGCCATGGCTCTGTTCGCATTGGTATGAATGGAAATGAAAAGATCGGCATTCTTGGTATTTGCGATGGCAGTGCGTTCTTCAAGGGAAAGAAAGGTGTCTGAGTTTCGGGTCAGTAGGGCCTCGCATCCAAGCCTCTGACGAATCTTTTTAGCCAGTCTCCGGGAAATCTCCAGGGTCACGTTCTTTTCTCGCACACCCTTCAAATAACCAATTGCACCAGGATCTTTCCCCCCGTGTCCGGGGTCAATGACGATCCGTTTTACCCCAAGGGCTAGTTGTTTTGCCAGGGCACCCTTGGGTATCTTACCACCCGGCTTTTCCTGTTCGTGCTTAAATCGTTTTTTTGATGTAGTCTTTGATGCGGACATCATGGACACACTACTGACATCGACTACAATGCGAAACGGGTTGCGTAGAGAGAATATCTTATAATCATCGATCGATTTAATATCTAAAACGAGCCGGACCGTATTCGGACTATTTTGAGCTACACGGACACCGCTGAGAAGATCATCTGCGATCGGTACTACCGGCTTTAGCCCGTGCCCGATGCGCGCATGATTCAGATCAATACAAAGACGCATAGGCTTTGCAAGGGTGGGGTCTTTTTTCAACAGCCGGTGGGTATAGGGCACCTCAGATTCTACATCAATGACCACACGAGTATAGCTCGGGCTGGACCAAAAACGTATTTCCTTTACCTCGGCAAGCGATCTTGGTTTAGCATTGGATCTCTTCTTATTAAAGGTAGGCTTTTTGACAGGCACCGCCGTACTTAATTTTGACGCACTTGTGTGGCCCCCGCCCAGCTTGGTAATTGCCCTTTTAGCTTTTGACGTATATCGGCTCCCTGGAAAACGCTTCAGCAAGCTCTTGTAATAATCGAGGGCCCGTTGCTTGTCTTTCTTTTTGCCAGAAAACCCATACAGCTCGGCATACAACCGTGCCTTCATGAAAAGGGCGTCATCTGCCTTTCGCCCGTTCGGTTGGGATGCGTAAACAGCACCAAATTCCTTTATGCATGCAATCCAATGATGTCGGAACTTCTGTTTTTTAGGGTCTTTCATGAGCTTTTCAAAACACGACATAGCGTGTCGATAGTCACTTTCGGTTTGATATCCTGAAGCTACAAGCGGGTTTATAACAAACAGAATAAGCAAGACGAGAAAAAATATGTGTATATGGGCCTTGGACCAATAAGATCGGTTACAGATCATCCGTTAACTCTTTCAGGTCGCTTAAACGGTTCAATGCTTCAAGAGGCGTCATATTTGAAATATCCAGCTTTTTCAAGGCATTAAGCACTATCTGACCTGAAGTCGTAAAAAGGGGAAGCTGAACACTCGCGTTTTTTTCAAGTGGTCTCTTAGAACGTGCCAGCACAGGTTCTCCTTCACAATTTAATTCACCACGTTCTATGTTCTTTAATATTTCTCTGGCCCTTTCCAAAACCCGTGCCGGAACGCCTGCTAAACGAGCCACCTGGATACCATAGCTTCGATTGGTACCTCCCTCAACCAATTTCCTCAAGAAAATGACCTCCTCATTCCATTCCTTGACAGCAACATTGTAATTCTTGACTCTAGGCTTGGTAAGGGCCAGGTCCGTTAGCTCATGATAGTGAGTGGCAAAAAGGGTTTTGATTCCACGGCCTTTCCAGTCGTGTAGATATTCTGCCACAGCCCAGGCAATGCTCAGGCCGTCAAAAGTACTAGTCCCTCTGCCGATCTCATCCAGAATGACCAAACTCTTCTCAGTAGCATTATTTAAGATGTTGGCGGTCTCCTGCATTTCCACCATGAAGGTGCTTTGGCCTTCGGCAAGGTTATCAAACGCCCCAACCCGGGTGAAGATTCGATCGACTATTCCAATGGAGGCTGCTTCTGCTGGAACAAAAGAACCCGTCTGGGCCATCAATACCAACAGGGCTACCTGACGCAGGAGTGTTGATTTTCCGGCCATGTTGGGTCCAGTAATGATAAGCACCTGTCGCGAGGTATGATCCATCTCAATCGTATTCGGCACAAACCGTTCAGATGATACCAATTTTTCAATGACGGGATGACAACTCTCCTTCAAAAAGAGGCTGTCACCTGCATGAACGACCGGCTTTATATAACCATTTTGATCAGCCAGTTCAGCCAATGCCAGCAACACATCTACCTTGGACACAGCGTCAGCCATCCCGGCAATGCGACGATTATTTTGAGCCACCCTTTTCCTTACCACACAAAACAGCTCAAACTCCAATCGGGCTCGTTTTTCTTCAGCCCCCAGCACTTTGGCCTCATAGACCTTAAGGTCCTCGGTAATGTAGCGTTCTGCGTTAACCAGGGTCTGTTTGCGTACATAGTGCGCAGGAACTGATTTGATATTAGTCTTGGAAACCTCAATATAGTAACCAAAAACCTTGTTGAAGCCCACCTTCAATGAATTAATCCCAGTAGCTCGCCGCTCCTTGGCCTCCAGACGTAAGATCCAATCCTTTCCTTCACGACTGCTCAGAATCAGTTCATCGAGCCCTTCATCAAAGCCGGGCTTAATAATACCACCTTCGTGTATGGTAAGAGGCGACTCATCAGAGATGGCTTTTTCGATCAACCCCCTTACATCGTCAAGGTCATCCCATTTTGAGGTAATCTCAACAAAAAACTTGTTTGCAAACCCGTCAACCAAAGTACGTATCTTGGGGAGTTTTTGAATAGAGTGTTTCAACGCTAACAGATCTCGCGCATTGCACCGATCAAGCGCAATCCTGGCATTTAAGCGCTGCAGATCATGTACTTCTTGTAGGGCCTTCCTCACCGAACGCCTCACAGGAAGCTTCTCCTTGGCCTCTCCCACGGCGTCTAATCGGAGCTTGATTTGCTCAAGATCCAAAAGCGGATACTGAAGCCAGGCCCGCAGCATACGAGCGCCCATGTTTGTTACAGTTTGATCCATTATACCAATAAGGGACCCGCGTTTGGCACCGGTCCAAATAGTCTCAAAAAGTTCTAAGTTTCTCTTGCTGGCCTCATCTATGACCATGAAGTCTGAAATGCTGTAGCATGCAACCCCCGTGATGTGCACGAGTTCTCCCTTTTCGTTGCCATCTATGTAGCGCAGAAGAGCGCCTGCCGCCGCAATGCCGGCTCGCCACTCATTACAACCAAATCCTATTAGAGATTTGGTCTTAAACTGCCTCAGAAGCCGCGTTCGAGCTAATTCCGGTTCAAAATGTTCATCCTTCAAGAAGTTTAAAGATGCCTTCCCAAGCGTTTCTACCAGCATTTTGATTTCGACTGTCTCGCGATGCGAGTCGGCAAGCAGGACTTCCCTTGGTTCAATACGTCTGCATTCGTCCGCGATCTTGTCGAAATCGCTCGACTCGGTCATCCTGAAAGTCCCTGTGGAAATGTCCAGATGGGCGATCCCGTAGCGACCTTGGCAGTAAGATAAGGCCATGAGGAAGTTGTTGGACCTTGCATCCAGAATCTCTGTGTCAACGACCAGCCCGGGTGTTATCACCCTCACAACATCCCGCTTCACAAGTCCCTTTGCCAGTGCCGGATCTTCCACCTGTTCACAAATGGCCACCTTGAAACCTCGCTCGATCAGCCGCGCGATGTAGCCCTGGGCGGCATGGTGGGGCACGCCGCACATAGGAATCGGTTCTACGTCCTTTTTGTTTCGGGAAGTCAGAGCAATTTCGAGGATTCGAGATGCTACCTTTGCATCTTCAAAGAACATCTCATAGAAATCGCCCATACGGTAAAACAGAATAGCATCAGGGTACTGCTGCTTAATCGATAGATATTGCTGAACCATCGGGGTGGCTTTAACCATGGCAGTAGAACCTGTAGGGTCTGATTGAACATAGGGAATTGGACCCAAATGGAGCACCTGGGTGATGGAGTACCGGGGTGATGAGTTTAGAAAAATATATGAAATTATTGTGGATGGTACAAATCAACTGCAATCAAAAGCCCCTTAATTCACCACCGTATGCCGGGTAGAACCTCCGAATTGTCAGGCATTCTAGGTTTCTTTGGAAGGCGTGTTCATTTTCTGAGCAGGTAAGTCTTTGAAGGTCTTTATCTCTTCTTCTAACTTGCGAATGGTTTCGAGATGATTTTTTATAGTCCTGTTTGCTTTGAAACGTTCCACCATCCCATGGATATAGGAAAAAAGAAGACCTATCAAAAAGAACCCCAAAAAGTAAAGAGAGAGGTAAATAGGCTCGGTCTGATACTCATTTATCAACGGAAGGTTTAGCCTTAAAGATTCCTTGTGGGTAAGCAGACCAAGATTCTGAACCACGATGGTTACTAAGAAGACGACTATCAGGGACCATAACACCAGCCTTATGGATTTCATCTCAAAACCTCCTTGTATTTCAAGGGTCTCAGCTGAGTCCTTCAAAATAAGGTTTAAGGTTATGATACGTTGTCTCAAGGTGCTCAGGTATCACCCGCACCTCAGCAAACACCGTCATAGCATTGGTATCTCCATGCCACCGCGGCACAATATGAAAATGAAGGTGCTGTTCTACACCTGCACCAGCCACCTCGCCAAGATTCAGGCCCACATTGAATCCATCCGGCTTCATAACTTTTTTAAGTATTTCGATCGAGTCTTTGATGGTCTTCAAAAGCTCAGCCATCTCTTCCATTGTCATCTCATCTAAGGACGATATGTGTCTTTTGGGGGCAACCAAAAGATGTCCATTAATATACGGATACTTGTTCATCATGACCATGGAGAGTGAACCTTCGTACAGTATGGGATCGCTCTGCCCCGATAAGGCAAAACAGAATATACACCCATCTTCTTTTTCACTCAGAATGTACTCCATGCGCCAAGGAGCCCATACGGTCTTCATGGTTTTCATCTCAGAAAAAAAATATCGTAACACTTTACGTGTATAAAAAGACCTGTTTTGCGAACGATATTGAGCAATTTTGGAAAAAGATTCATGAAGAGCGGAACGTCAAAATCGCAAACTGTTTGATCCGCCGCAGGCTTGCCGTAGGCGGAGAGTTTTTGCGATTTAATGGAGCGATTCATGAATCCCACAATGGCTCACAGGGGTGAGCAAAATCTGGCCTTTTTCAAAAAGCTAAACCCTTACGATCATCTTAATAACAGGCAAACCATGTCCAGTCAATCCTTGCAAGAGATATTGTCTGTGGTCCAGCACCCAAGTCACTACCTGGGAACAGAAATCAATGCGCTGCGAAAGGACCTAGAAAAAGTCCGGCTCCGTTTTGCCCTGGCCTTCCCGGACCTCTATGAGGTGGGGATGAGTCACGTTGGAATCCAGATCCTTTATCATATTCTAAATGACCGGCAGGCCATTGCTGCAGAAAGACTCTTTGCCCCAGGGTTGGACCTTGAGGCAAGGTTGCGGGCCGGCAGAATTCCCCTTTGTTCTCTTGAGAGTGGCCTACCGCTTTCAGATTTTGATATTGTCGGCTTCAGCCTTCTGTATGAACTTAATTATACAAATATTTTGACGATGTTAGACCTGTCCGGTGTACCGTTTTATGCACGGGACCGCGATGAGTCGCACCCCCTTATTATTGCAGGTGGCCCGTGCACCTTCAATCCGGAGCCTTTAGCCGATTTTTTTGATGCCATGGTGCTCGGGGACGGCGAGTTGGTGGTGCTTGAGCTGGCAGATGCGTGGCTGGCATGGAAGGATTCCGGAGCAGACCGCGAAGCACTTCTAAAGACCTGGGCGTCCATAGAGGGGGTTTATGTTCCTTCGTTCTTTAGAACAGATATGGATTCCAAAGGCCTTCAGGTAGTGAGCCCCGAATTTCCCGAATACAGGAGCGTCAGGAAGGCCGTAGTTTCAGACCTTAACAAGGTGCCTTTTCCGTCCAGTCCCGTTATCCCTTTTGGGAAGCCGATCCACGACCGCTTGAGCTTGGAGGTCTGCAGGGGGTGCACACGTGGGTGCCGTTTTTGCCAGGCAGGCATGATCTATCGCCCGGTGCGGGAACGTGCACCCCGGGAGATTCTGTCTTTGGCAGAGCAGGCATTGGCTAACACGGGCTATGATGAGATCTCCCTGCTTTCCCTGAGCACGGGTGACTATAGTGCCATCCAGGTCCTTGTTGAGCGGCTCATGAGTCGGTGGGGCGCTGAGAGGATTGCAATCTCTCTTCCATCGCTCAGAGTTGGGAGCCTTACCAAAGAACTTATGGAGCAGATCAAGCGGGTCCGAAAGACCGGCTTCACAGTGGCACCGGAGGCTGGAAGTGAGCGCCTGCGCAATGTGATCAATAAGAATGTGACCGAGCGAGCCCTGGAGGAGACTGTTCAGAATGCCTTTGGGCTGGGCTGGCGGCTGATAAAACTCTATTTCATGATAGGGCTTCCAACGGAGACAAAAGCCGACCTGGATGCGATTGTTGAACTAGTGAGACGCCTTCAAAAGGTTCGTGCCCCCGGTGGGCGCAATAAGAATATTACCGTTAGTATTTCCACATTTATTCCAAAGGCACACACTCCATTCCAGTGGTGCCCACAGATCTCGTTGGAAGAGAGCATGGATAAGGTTCACATGCTTCGAGGCAAGTTGAAGGGTGGTGGGATTCGATTCAAGTGGCAGAACCCCGAGGTGAGCCTCCTTGAGGGGCTCTGGGCCAGGGGCGACAGGAGATTGAGCCGATTGTTGGTCGAGGCTTACCGTGCGGGGTGCCGTTTTGACGGTTGGAGCGACAAGTTTCGATACAAACAATGGCTTGAGGCTATCGATGCTTGCTCTGTGGATGTTGACTTCTACACAACACGCGTACGCGATCTAGAAGAACCGTTGCCCTGGGATCACATAGACTGTGGTGTTTCCAAGGACTTTCTGAAGCAAGAGTGGGAGAAGGCCCTTGAGGGGGGGGTAACCCCGGATTGTCGTGATGGCGAATGCAACTTGTGCGGCGTTTGCGACATGGAAACGATAAAACCGGTCACCTTTCAGGACGAAGGCGATCTGAAAGTTAGAGACCTTCCAGACAGGAGGCCAAAAAGCCACATATACAAAAAGCTTCAGGTTTATTATGCCAAACGTGGCCAGGCTAAGTATTTTGGGCATCTGGAGTTGGTCAAGATCTTCATTCGGGCTTTCAGGCGCGCGCGTATCCCCTTGAGATTCTCAGAAGGGTTTCACCCGGCCCCAAAGTTTTCCTTTGAATCTGCCCTTCCTGTTGGGATTGAGAGTGTGGAAGAGCGCTTTGTGGTAGAGGTGCCGGTGCATGTTGCGCCCGAAATGGTGCTTGAGGGTGTCAACCCTGAGCTTCCACTGGGGCTCGGAATTACTGCTTGCGGTAATGTTCATAGGAGGTCGCCGGGGGTTGTACCCAGGCTCGCGCAATACAGGGTGACCCTTAAAAAAGATACCTTTTCCGAAGACAAGCTAACTGATTTTCTAGAAAAGAAGGCATGGCCAATGACCAAGACGAATCGAAAAGGCCGGTCCAAGACGATTGACCTGAGGCCCCTTGTAAAGAAGCTTCGCCTTCTATCCGCAACAACAGCGGATATGGCCCTTGAGGAACAGGCAGGACAGATGGTCCGCCCGACAGATGTGCTCCGCCAGGTCTTTGGATTGTCTGAGGAGTCCCTGAAGTTGGCCACCATCCTGAAGGGATAACCCTTGTTGGCTTATCCGGCCTTTTTCAAAAAGCTAAACTCTTACGTTTTTTCATATCCACTCCAGCGGGCTTTGTACTCCATGCAGCCCTTAAAGCTTTAGCTTGACCAACTCAACCACCTTTTTGTATATATATA
>JAIWEZ010000031.1:0-13399 GCA_048631945.1 Gammaproteobacteria bacterium
AGAAGATTTCTGCAGGGGATATTCCGTGATATCACCGATTGGAAGCGGGCAGAGGAAGAAAAAAGGGAGCTGGAAGCAAGATTTCTTCAAGCCCAGAAGTTGGAGGCCATTGGGACCTTAGCTGGCGGCATTGCCCATGACTTTAACAACCTGCTCATGGGTATCCAGGGAATTGTCTCTTTGATGGTTATGGATATCGATTCCAATCACCCGCATTATGAACGACTACAGAAAATTGAAAAACAGATTAAAAGCGGGGCCAAACTAACTTCACACCTCCTTGGATACGCAAGGAAGGGCAAGTATGAAGTCAAGCCTGTTGACTTGAATCAATTATTGAAAGAGACCTCTGAGACTTTTGGCAGAACCAGAAAGGAGATAATAATTCACCGAGAGCTTCCCGAGGACTTGTTTGCGATAGAGGCAGATCCTGGGCAGATAGAGCAGGTGCTTTTGAATCTGTTTGTAAATGCCGCAGATGCCATGCCTGGTGGTGGGGATCTTAACCTGATAACCATGAATGTCACCCACAAGGATATGAAGGGCAAGCTCTATCATCCAAAACCCGGCAACTATGTCCTGATAACGGTTGCCGACACGGGCATAGGTATGGACAAAGAAACGATGGAGCGCATATTTGATCCGTTCTTTACGACCAAGGAGATGGGCCGAGGCACTGGTCTTGGCCTGGCTTCTGCCTACGGTATCATAAAGGGTCATGGGGGATATGTTGATGTTGACTCCAAAAAAGGACAAGGATCGACCTTCAGCATCTATTTGCCTGCATCAGAAAGAAGGGCCCAGGAGGCTGTCAAAACCGTTGAGCGTTTAACTAAGGGAACCGGAACGGTTCTCCTAGTAGACGATGAAGAGGTTATCATAGAAGTGGGCAAGGAATTGTTGGAAACCATGGGCTACCGGGTACTTATAGCCAAGGACGGAGAAGAGGCCATCGCAATCTATAAAAAACATTTGGATGATATAGACATTGTAGTCTTGGACATGGTTATGCCCAATATGGGTGGCGGTAAGGCCTATGACCGGATGAAGGAGATCAACCCCGAAATCAAAGTCTTGCTTTCGAGCGGTTTCAGTATTAATGGAGAAGCCAGTGAGATATTGGCGCGAGGCTGTAACGGTTTTATTCAGAAACCATTTACCATGAAAGAGCTGTCTGGGAGAGTAAGTAAGATTCTGGAAAAGTGAAGCCTCCCTGTGCTCCCGCACAGGGCATCCTGACTGTGTCTCAGGACGGCGGAACTCGCCGAAGCAATAACCCGCCTTCGCCGAGGCTATGGCGGGTCACCACGCCATCCATCCCCGTGCTTCCGCACGGGGCATCCTGGCGAAGGTGAGTAATAGGTCTTACTCCCAAGCTTTCAATGTGTTGCCATTCATAGCTGTGGCACCTCAGGCTTTACGCCGAGGTGGAGATGAGTGATTCCCAGGGTCAGGGAATATTTCTCCACTTGCGTAAGTCCAGCTTTCTCCATCAATGTGGCCAGGGCGTCGGGGGTAGGAAAATTCATGATCGAGTCCCCTAAATAATGATAGGCTTCGGGATTCGAGGAAAAGGCCCCTGCTAAGCAGGGCAATATTCTATTCAGATAAACATCATAAAGTTTTCGGAAGGATCCGTTGCGTGGACTGGTCATCTCCAGCACCATCACCTGCCCGCCGGGTACGACGACCCGGACCATCTCTTTGATCGCCCCGACCTTATTCGGGATATTCCGGATGCCAAAGGCAATTGCGGCCACATCAAAACAACCATCAGAAAAGGGCAAGTATAAGGCATCGCCACATAGCATCTGTATCCTGTTTGACAGATGCTTCATCCGGATCTTTACCCGACCTAAATTGATCATTTCCTGCACAAAATCCAGCCCTGTTATACGGGTGCGCGAATATCTGCGGGCAACACCGACAGCCAGGTCTGCCGTGCCCGTGGCCACATCCAGCATCCGGTAAGTATTAAAGAAACTCATTTTCTCCACCGAAAAACTACGCCAGGCTATATCCCGTCGCAAACTCAGAAAATGGTTCAAGAAATCGTATTTCCCGGTAATGGTCGCAAAAATTTCTTTCACCATCTCGATACGCTCGGTATCTGTGACTTCTGTGACCCGAGGGTATTTTTTCCCTATGGGTTTTTCCATAATATTTCTAGCATAGCCCAATCTCGCCGTTGAGATCAAGTTCGGGCCTATACCTTAGCTTCTTCTTCCGGCGAATTTTCAGGTTCCTTCCGGATCAGATCCACCGTCTTGACACCGTAGCGATCTGCCTCAATGACGTGAACTGTCAAGGCCCCGTCAGTGAAGGTTTCCCCCTTCCGAGGAATCCGGCCAAGACGATGAAGGATATATCCCCCCACCGTCTCGAATCCTACCTTGTGAATTGTAAGTCCGGTCTCATCATTGAAGTCGTCGATATCGGTTATAGCGCTTACTCGAAACCGCCCTGGACCTTTCTTCTGGATCTCTGGTGTGGCATCCTCGTGCTCGTCAGATAGCTCACCGAAAATCTCCTCGATGATATCCTCAAGCGTCACAATCCCGATGCAAGCCCCGAACTCATTTACTACCACAGCCAGGCTCTCACGTGCCCGTTGCATCTCCAGGAAGAGCTCATCGATACCCTTGGTGTCTGGGACCAGGCGAGTCGGCCGCATGTAAGGTCGAATGAAAGTCTTTCTGTGCTTGTCGTACACCACATCGAACACATTCACCAGCCCCACGATTTGATCGACCCGTTCCCTATAGACCGGAATGCGTGTATGCCCCAACTCACGCACAAGTGCAATCAACTCCTGAGTCTGAGCTGTCTCCATAAGAAGTGCAACTTCTGAGATGGGGACCATAACCTCGCGAGCAATCGTGGTGGCATAGTCAAGCGTTGACTCCAGCATCTCCTGCTCGTGCCGCCTGAGTCCGCCGTTCTCAACCGATTCCTCTAGGATAAGCTTAATCTCCTCACGGGTCGTGTAGAGGCTCCTGGGACGGCTCCGAAAAAGGCGAAAGACAAGGTTGGTCAAGATCTGGACGGGAAAGGTGATTGGCGCCAGTATCCACGACAGAATCCTCCATACCGCTCCAGACTTGACCAGCATTCCGTCTGCATGGTGTCGGAAATAGGCTTTTGGAACGATCTCGCTGATCACAAGCAAGACAGATGTCATGACTACTGTGGCCACGATGGGTGCCAGCGAGCCGACCCAGCGCTGGAAACTGACTGTGGCAATGGCGCCACCTGCGATGTTAAATATATTTGTCACGATAAGCGTGGCCGTCAGGATCCGCTCCCTTTTGTTGAGGATTTCGATGGCAAGCCTTGCCCTCCGCACACCTTCGGTGGCCATATGCTGGAGGCGTATACGACTCGCCGACACAAGAGCGGTTTCTGAGCCGGAGCCAAAGCCAGATCCTAAAATGCAGAAAAGGAGCATGACGAGCTCAAGCGTCATTCGTCGCCACCTCCTCATCAAGCCGTTTCACCCGACAACTCACGATTCGTCTCCGCTTGGATTCGGCGATGGTAAAACGCGCACCATTTCGCTCAATGGTCTGTCCCGGCGCAGGAATCTCTCCGAACTGGTCACAGAGATATCCGTTCAACGTCACGGAGTCTGCCTCGGGGAGATTCAGGCCGCACGCCTCATTAACCTCTTCGATGGAGGCGTGGCAGAGCACGAGCCACTCATCCGGGCCAACGGACCGGATGAGTTCCTCCGCCTTCTCGTACTCGTCATAGATTTCGCCGACGATTTCCTCAACAAGATCCTCCATGGTCACAATCCCGGAGGTGTCGCCATACTCGTTCACGATCACTGCCATATTAAGAAGATTCTTTTGCATGTAACGAAAAACCCGGTGAAGCCTCGCACCTTCCGGAAAGATGGCAACCGGTTTGAGGAGTTCGCGGATTTCGCGGTCGGGATTGAGGAAAAATTCCTTGGTGCTCACGAAGCCGACAATATGATCAACGCCCTCCTCATAGATCGGTATCCGCGAATGGCGGGCTTCAATCATCACCTGCTCCAACCCCTCACGGGTGGTGCTCAAAGGAGCAGCCGCAACATCCACGCGGGGCGTCATGATCTCCTCTGCCGTTGTTTCCGAAAAGCGCATGATGTTGTGTGCAATCCGCCTCTCTTCCGCCGTGATCGTCTCTTTCCGGCCGGCTTCCTCGAACAGCACCTCCAGTTCCGAAGGACTCAGGCCGCCGCCTGCCTCCTCAGGGACTTTGAAAACCCGTAATATCCCATGGGCTGAACGGTCAAATATCCGTACCACCGGGCCGGAGAGCTTCGCGAACAAGTGGAGCGGCTTAATTGCAACACGCGACAAAGGCATTGCCTGATTTACTGCGATTGTCTTGGGAATAATCTCGCCAACAAAAAGCACCAAAAGAAAGTCCACGACAATGGCTGCCGTAAGGCTGTGAGTCTTGAGGAACCTTTGGAACAGTAGTATTGCTGTTACCGATGTGGCCACATTGATGAGCGTGTTTCCAAAGAGGATCGTTGAAAGCAACTCACGAGGTCGCTGCAACGCCCTTACAATGAGTTGCGAGCGGGCCGATTTGTCCTCTTTGAGACGACGGCGTTCAATGCGGTTCAAGGAAAAGAGTGCTGTCTCCGTTGCGGAGAAGCAACCTGAACAGAGGAGTAGAATAATCAAGAGCGCTAGCAGAAGTATCTCACTTAACGAGGGGTCGCCCAACAAAACCTCCTATTCCTGGGGAGTAACATGAACCGTCCCTATTTATTTCCCATAGCCTCAACAAGCTTTTTTAGATCCTCAGTGCGATCCTTGTGAGTAATAAGGGTTTTCGAGCCGGCCCGCACGATCACGAGGTCTTTGACCCCTATCAGAACCATGGTTTCCTTGGAGTCTTCGCAAAAGACTATGTTATCAGTTGCATCTAACGGCATAGCCTTTCCTCTACAGTAGTTTCCTGCTTCATCCTCGGGCAGGTAGCTTTTCAGTGCCAGCCAGCCGCCCACATCGCTCCAGGAAAAACCGGATGCCACACAACAAATGTTTCGTGCCTTCTCCATCACGCCAAAGTCGATTGACACAGCTTGAAGCGACTCGAATGCCGCCTGCAGGGCATGATCCCACTGGGGCGTTTGATTAAGGGCAGCCGCACGTGAAAGGGCTCTGGCATGGTTTGGAAGGTGGATCTCGATCTCTTTTAATATAGCATCGGCGGTCCACACAAACATGCCGGAGTTCCAGTAAAATCTGCCCGACTCAACATACCGGCGGGCCGTTTCAAGGGCCGGCTTTTCCTTGAAGCGCAGGAGCTGAAAGTGTTCAATGCCGTCATCAACAGCAATTTGCATGCCACGTTCCAGGTACCCGTAACCTGTAGCCGGGTAGGTCGGCTTAATGCCGAAGGTGTAGAGGGCATTATCATCAGCCGCCCTGCGCCCCGCTGAAAGCAGGGTCTTCTGGAATAGAGCAATAGGTTCGATCATGTGATCAGCGGTCAGCGTTGCTATGACCGGGTTGCCAAAGCGTACGCGACAGAGCACCGCAGCAAGACTTACGGCAGCAGCAGTATCACGCCTTATGGGCTCTCCGATAATGTTATTGGTCGGGAGATCTGGAAGCTGCTCCTTGACCATGGAGACAAAAGCCGCATTGGTCAGAACCAGTATGCGTTCGGGAGGCACCAGATTCGAAACGCGATCATAGCTCTTTTGCAAGAGGGTCCGATCACCAAAGAGGTCAAGAAACTGCTTGGGCATCTCCTTTGTGCTCAATGGCCAGAACCGTGTTCCTACCCCTCCAGCCATGATAACCACGACCAGGTCCAAGTTATGTTCGCTCATGTTTAATTTTCCTGTGTAACCAATAACGGGGCCTCTTCTATCTCTCACAGGTTAGAAGAGCGAAGCACTCCTCCAACCTCTAACACTAATTATATTCGCCCAAAATCATCCTCTAACCGTTCAATATCATCTTCCCCAAAATAATCACCGGTCTGCACCTCAATGAATGCCATATCCTCCGTTCCGGGGTTCATGATGCGGTGGACGGCCCCGCGGGGAATATCAACCGCTTCACCGGCATTAAGGTGTAGTTCTTGTTCATCCCTTGTCACAATTGCTTCTCCGTTCAGAACATACCAGTGTTCTGCCCTGCGCTGGTGTCGCTGGAGGCTTAAGCGTTTACCAGGGTAAACAACGATTCGCTTCACCTTGTGGTCCGGTTCGTCGGCATAGACCTGGTAGTAGCCCCAAGGACGATGGTCTTCTTCCCTGTCAGTGATCATAGTAAGTCCCCTCTTGAATGCTCTGGCGCCAGCACGAAGGCAAAGCGACGTTAGTATGACCCTAATTGAGCGAAAGTTGAGGATACCCCAGATCCAAGGCGTCATAGGGTGAGGCTATAGTAAGCTATGCCGAACCCTTGACAACGCAGGAGATGGGGTATCATCAGCTTTCCCAAAGGGTCAACAAAATGAAGATCGAAAACTAAAATGATTTTCTCATCTATAGAAGAGATACAAAATTCAGAAACAGAGCTCCGAACGTGGCTTCGTTTCTATATGACCAATTGTTTCTTCATTTTGTTTACGCTCAATTTGGGTTTGACAATATCGAAATTATACGGCTTACGCAATCAATTACATAATCCCGCCCCTTCTCCCCGTTTTCCAAGGAACTTAGCCACTCCTCCGGAATCTGGCTGTATCCGTAATAGGCACCGGCGATAGCACCTGCCATGGCACCAATAGTATCGGTATCTCCGCCCAGGTTAACCGCCAGGACAACTGCTTCCTGGAAGCTATCAGTCAATACAAAGGCCCCAATGGCGGCTGGTACGGACTCGATGGCCCGCAGATTCAGGCTATAGCGGCCAGCAACAGCTTCAATCACCTCAAGCATGGAACCTCGGGGGATCGATTTAATTCTGTCAAGAGCCTGGGAGAATCTCTTGTCTATGGCCGTCGTATGGGCTGTGATGCTGTCCAAAAACTTCTCCGGTTTAACCGGCTCACCTGACAGGCTGTATTGAAAAGCCAGCCCCACTGCTGTGGCCTGCGCCACAGCACCGGCTAGCCCCTCAGGGTGGCTGTGCGTAATTCTGGCGCTTAAAATGGCATTTGCTTTGATCGCTTCAAGATCGGCGTAGTAAAAACAACCAATGGGGGCAATTCTCATGGCCCCACCATTGCCGAAACTGTCTGTGCCCACCTGGTCCCAAGGGATCCCCAGCCCGATTCTTTCCATAACGCCAAAGATGCGTCTGCCGTAGCCACGGGTGGGATCAAAGTTGTGCTCAAATCTTCTTGCACAGACCGCCGGATCAAACCCTCCCTTCTCTGCCAGCGTTTCCAAAATCCCTATCATCATCTGCGTATCATCCGTGTAGCGACCTTTGCCCCGGATTATGGTATCAAGGAGCCCGAACCGACTGTAAATCGCCCTGTGAGGCCAACCTTCCACAGGCTCACCCATGGCGTCTCCCACAAATGTTCCGAGGGTCGATCCCAAGAATCTGTCCAGCAATTGATTCTTATCAGAATCTCCCATTGCTTCTCCTAACTCGGACAAGCCGAAACCAAAAAAATTTATCACGAAAACACGAAAGTACGAAAACACAAAAAGAAGCAATTTCAGATACTAAAACCAAATGTCGAGTCAAATCCCAATGACACATTGCCAAAGTTTCTCACATTGAATTTTCGGCACATTGCATATATTGATGGTCTCGTAAAAAGTCAATTTTGATGAATGTGTCATTTCGACTGCAGGGAGAAATCTTATGTTTTCAACGTGTTACTTCAGAAAGATTTCTCGCTTTGCTCGAAATGACAAGTTGTTGGGACTTTTTACGATTTCATCATATATTTGTGCTTTGGTCTTTTTCGTTCTTTTTCTCTTTCGTGCTTTCGAACTTTCGTGTTTTCGTGATTGCTTTTTCATGTGTTTGCTCTTGAGTCATGGAATTATCTCCTTGACAGCGTCGAGGACCATGTCTACCGACACCCCACTAAGGCATTGAGGGTCTTTACAATTGACTGTATCCTTTTCAAAACACGGGGCGCAGTCTGCCTCACCTCTTAAGACCGTTGTTGCAGGACCAACAGGAGACCATCTCTTGGGGCTGGATGGCCCGAAGATGGCCACAGTGGGAATCCCCATAAAGGCGGCAAGATGGGTCACCCCCGAGTCATTGCCAACAAAACACCTCGCCTGACGAACCAAGGCAATCAAACAAGAAAGATCGCAAACCTCATGTGCCCGAAAGTCCCCTTTGATCCCTGCTTTGATAAAAGGTGCCAAGTCTGATTCTGCCGGCCCTACCACAAAGACCACTTCTCCGAGATTCATCCCCTTAATGATTGAAGCCACTTGAACAAAATTTTTAACAGGCCATCGTTTTCTTGGACTCCCAGCGCCGGGGTGGATGATGATCGAGTTCTTTACTCGGAGATTCCTAATTTTGGATTTTCGATTTTGGATTTTGGACTTGGCGGAGGGTTGCGTCTGACGGCTTAAAAACATTGCACTTCGTGTCCGCAATCCGCAATTGTCGAGCAACCCCTTAGCCACTAACTGCTCAATAATATACAGGGCCACATGAGTCTCCTCATCAACCGGAGGCCGGGGGCTTATTTTGTGGACTTTTCCGCCGTGATTTTGTCTGAGGTATCCCTCGATGGCGTTCGAAAAACTGATTAGGATTAAGGTATTGTAATCACTTATGAACTCTTTGACAGCAGGCGTCATCTCTTCGCAAAACAGGGAACAGAAACAGGCACTTTCAAGAGAGAAATACGCATCCACCACATTCAGCTCATGCGCGATCCTTCCAAGCTGACTTGAACACAAAATGGCCACAAAGGCTTTCTTTTCCTGCTTCAAGGATTCAAGTGCTGGAAAGTTGAGGACCAGATCCCCCAGGGCCCCTTGATGAATGACCAGTATCTTTTCCTTCATTCCATAAAAGAGTTTATCGGTCGAAGGGCCTGACACGTAGATCGGTGAAGTCTTTCACGATCATATAAAGCGGAGGGACGGAATGGAATGATGGAGTGTTGTGGCAAAGCCCGTCGTAAGTTCGCTCAATTGTCAAGGATCACCCTTATCTCTTGAGACAGCTGACTTATATTGAACGGTTTCTGAATAAAACCATCGCAACCACGCTTCAGTATTTCGGTGGCCTGGCCGCTTATGCTGTATCCGCTCGAAAGAAGCACCTTTATGTCCGGGTTGATCTCCTTTAGTATGTCATAGACTTCACCGCCACCTATATCCGGCATAACCATGTCCAGGATGATGATATCAATCTTGTCTTTGTTATTCTTATAGACCTCTATGGCTTCTTTGCCTCCCTTGGCCGACAAGACGTCATAGCCCGTTGCTGTTAACATCTCCTGGCCAACGTCAATCATCATATCCTCATCGTCTACAAGCAAAATCGTTTCGTCTCCTTGTAGAATCTCTTCCTCTCTTTCTTCTGGACTCTGCTCACTGATCAGTGTTTCTGCAGCAGGCAGGTAAATGTTAAAGGTGCTTCCCTCACCCTTCTTACTATAAACGTTTATGATTCCGCCGTGATTGTTGATAATACCGTAAGCAGAAGCAAGTCCCAGGCCCGTTCCCCTGCCCATCTCTTTGGTAGTAAAGAAGGGGTCAAATATCCGCCGTTGCGTCTCTTCGTCCATGCCAACGCCGGTGTCTGTCACAGATACCTTCACGTAACTGCCGGGCAATGCCCCAAACGGCCCGACGTCGCCCTCATAGAGTCTGACATTTTCCGCTTTAACATACAGGTCCCCGCCCTCTGGCATGGCCTGCCAGGCATTCACATAGAAGTTTAACAGCACCTGTTCGATCTGTGTCCGGTCTACCTCTACTGTCCAGATATCTTGCTGATATTCCTCGTGGATCGAGACCTCCTTTTTCGTGCGACCAAACATCTCAGAACACTTCTCGATGAGCTTGTTTAGATTGGTAGGCCCCACCTCGTATTTGCCACCCCTGGCAAAACCTAAGAGTTGTTTGGTTAGATCTGCCCCCCTTCCCACCATATCCTGTATTCCCTTCAAGTGGGGAAAATGGGGATAGTTAGAATCGATATCCAGAAGCATCAAAGAGGCCCGTCCTTCGATACCCATGAGCAGGTTGTTAAAATCATGGGCAAGGCCACCTGCAAGGGTTCCAATGGCCTCCATCTTCTGGGCTTGGAGCAATTGGACTTCAAGGCGTTTGTGATCCGATAGATCCCTCGCAACCCCATAAGTTCCAATAAACTCTTTGTCTTGCTGGTCAACAGCTCTATCATACATCCCCATGGCCTTTAATTCGACCGTTAAAACGCTGTTAGGGGTATTGTGGTTCTCAGAACAGTCTAGTCTTAATTCAACACCCGTAGCAGAGCGCGCTCCGGTTCTCCTCTCGTTGAAAACGTTTTTCGCCTTATCTATGTCCTCTTCAAAGACAATGGAGGTATAATGCTTACCAACCAACTGCTCGCTTTTATAGCCAAGCAGAGACTCGACAGCACCATTTATAAATGTAAATTTTCCCTCATGATTGAGGGTAAAAATAATATCCGGGGAGGCATTGATCAGATATTGGTATCGTTTTTCTGTTAGCTCAAGCTTTCCGTTTACAAGTTCAAATTCCCGCTTCAACTTATTCTGATTAAGGGCATTCTTCACTCTTCTTTCAAGTTGCTCAAAATCAAAGGGCTTTCTGAGATAATCGTACGCTCCCCTCCTCAAAGATTCTACGGCTGAGTCTACAGAAGCGTGCCCTGTCATAACGATGACCAAGGTCTCTAAGTTTTGGCTATTAATGTGGTCCATGATCTGGTGACCACTCATGTCCGGCATAACAATGTCTAGAAGAACGAGATCAAACCTGTCCCTGGCGAGACATTCTATCGCTTCTTTACCATTGTAACTTGTTTGCGTCTCATAGCCGTGGCTGCCTAACAAGACCCCGAGGCTATCGCACATACGTGGTTCATCATCAATTATCAAGATCTTAGGAACATAGGACATTGCGACCCCCATAAATTAATAGGTCTGTTCACTTACCTGTTGGCAAAATTATTTTAAAGGTCGTTCCACTTGCTTGTTCACTTTCACAAGTCATCGTTCCATTCAATTCTCTGATAATGCTATATGCAATAGATAAACCCAATCCGGAATGTCCCTCTCCCTTTGAGCTAACGAACGGTTCGAACAGCCTCGACTTTATGCTATCAGGGATCCCCGATCCATCATCGCTGATGGTAATCTCCACATATGTTTGATCCCCTATTGCATCCTTCTCTAACTTCCTTAAGCCATTAGGAGCAAGTCGAGTATTGATATTAAGATTTCCTCCCTCGGGCATAGCCTCAACCGCATTCTTAATAAGGTTAACAAAAACCTGTTTTAGACCGTTCTTGTCCGTCACAAGGGTGGGCAGGGAAGGCTCCAGGTCAAGGTTTGTCTTGATGCTAGATCGCAACAGGAGAGATTCATGTGTAATTCTAATAAAGTCCGATATCAGGGTATTTATATCGACAAGTTCCTTTTGCTGCACTCTAGGTTGGGAAAAATCAGATAACTCACGAATAATAACGGAAACACGATCGATTTCTTCATTAATTATCCTTATTTCTTCTTGAGCAGGACTATCCTTAGCTAGCTTAAGCCCAAGAAGCTTCAGGTAATTCTTGATGATACCTAAAGGATTGCTCACTTCGTGGGCCACTTTTTTGGCTACGGCTGACGAAGCTGTCAAACGTTCAGATTGAATTAACCTTGCTTGAGTTTGTCTCACATTTTCAGCATTCACAGCTAAAGCCGCCTGGTCGGTAAACATGGTCAGGAGCTTTATCCCCTTAGACAAATTGGAAGCTTGTGCTTCATCTATACCGACAACTATCACACCGACAAACTGCTTGTGGGCTACCATGGGGAGGCACAGCATACCGTCTTTTCCAATTAGGTGAATGATCTGGTCGTCCGTAATGCTAAGATCGGCTTTTGCCAGATGGCCAAGAGAATCTAGAGGCGTTCTCCGGGAAAGAGACTTTGCCAAAAGAGATCTTTTCCCTTGGACAGGAATGACTAATTCCTTGACCAGGATATCTTGACTTGACCCCATGCCACCTTTTCCAACCAGCATATCTCTTTCCCGATCATACAGGAAAAAGAGCACACTGCAAGCATCAAATAAGACCTGAAGGCCTTGCTTGATAACCTTCAGTATAGACTCTTCGTCATGGGCTTCTAACAGATTTTGAAGCGTACCTTGCAGTAGAGAAATGTCTCTGACCGCAAGGACCAGATCTTCTTGCTTCTCAGCATCTCTTTCGGCAATTGAACTGCCAGAGGCATCCGGGGGCTCAACCTCTATACCCAATGATTCTGCTACCTCTTTCACCTCTTCCTCGGCCAGCGATATCAGCTCTTCCACCTCGGAGCGGGCAAACTCAAAAACCTCTTCTGCTGTCTTAAACTTGGCATCAGTGTCTTCAATAGCTTCTGAGCACAGGGTATTGGCTACGAATACGATCTTTACCAGAGGAAGCGCATCCAATATTCTATGTACTGGTTCATGGTGATAAAGAACGGCATCCGCCATAAACGATTGTAGATTCCACCTATTGATCATCCAGGCCCCCACCTCGCAGTGGGTGGCCCCCAACCGTATCTCACCAGCTAAAAGCAAATCCGGCTTGTCACTGCTGGACTGTAAAATATCGGCGTATTTCTTTGAAAAATTCACCCACAAAACTAACTTTCCAATATCATGAAGAAGCCCCGACAAAAATGCCTCGTCTGGAGCAGTATAAGCGGTCTTTTCCGCAATCCGCTTGGCCAAGTTGGCACACATAAGGGAGTGCCACCAGAACTGCTTCAACCTGAAGACAGAACTATCCTTGGCCTTGTTAAAGGCCTGGTATACTGAAGCGCTAATAGCAATATTCTTGACCGCATTAGTGCCTAAGAGTATCACGACCTGGTCAATACTATTTACCCTATTCGGCAGACCATAGTAGGCAGAATTGACCAGCCTCATAAGCCTTGCGCTCAGAGAAGTATCTTTGTTGATAACTTCCGATATCTCCTTAATCGTGTCTGGTTCCGTGTCACATACCTCGATCAACTTGACAAGGATATGGGGAAGCGTGGGCAGGTTTCTTGAAGTCTCTATTATATTGAATAGTTTACGGGAAGGGGTGCTCATAACGAATAACAAAGTATACACAAGTTGTTATTTTGTGTCAAGTTTTAACAGGCTCAGGCCCAATTGGCCTCATTAGAAGCCATTTCAAAACCTCAGATCGCGTTCGAGGGCAAGGCGGGGGCCGATGATAAAGCGCAGCATACACGGGGAGTATGTGAGCATTTTGAAGAGGCCCTCAACACAGCA
>JAIWEZ010000032.1:0-13175 GCA_048631945.1 Gammaproteobacteria bacterium
TTTGTATTCCCCCTCACCCTACCCTCTCCCGCCAGTCATCGATCCTGAGGCCTCAGACCCGAAGGGGGGAGAGGGTAAATGAGGTTACCCTGTAGCGAGCTACAGGGGATAATCAAGTTCAACATAAATCGCCATTTTTCTCCGAACAATTCAACTCCCTTCTTGCTTTTGTCTCAATAACACTTGCGAAATTTGGGATAGTGTGGCGCAATTAAGGTGTGAACCAACCCGCGGACAACGAGGCCAGAAAGCTTGCCCTTGATATTACCCGTAGCCATCATGTGGAGGCCCCGGCGGGTTCCGGCAAGACCATGCTTCTTGTGGCCCGGTTCTTAAAGCTATTGAGCTGTGCCAGGCATCCCAATGAGATTTTGGCCCTTACCTTTACGAACAAGGCAGCGGGCGAGATGAAAGCCCGCATCGCAGGGCTTTTACAAAAGGCCTCCTCCGGGCTCGATCCAGCCGATGACCTTGAGGCGAGTTTATTGGAAAGCGCAAAAGAGGCCCTTAAACACCACGAAGCGCATCGCTTCCTTTTGCTTTCCCCTGAAGGACTCCAGGTGACGACCTTTCATGGTTTCTGCTACACCATAGTAAAGCGGGCGCCCCTGGAGGCCGAAGTTTCGCCGGAAAGCGTGGTAATTGAAGAAGAAGAGCAGGGTCTTGTTCTGGATGAATCGATTCGGGAGATGATCGGGGATATTCTCTCCATGCCTGAAGGAGCCGCTGAACGCAGGGCGTTTGAAGCTCGGCTTCTGCGTCTGAACAACCGCCTGCCTGCCCTTGTAGGTGAGATAAAAGACCTTATAAGAAAGAGAGACCTCTTTTCCGACCTGGTTAAGGCCCTCAGGGTTTATCCCAACCTGGACGACTTTGAGACGGCTCTCACCAGACGTATGGGGGGTGTAGTAGAAGGTTTTCTCGGGGATGCTTCCGAGATCTTCAGGGCTACAACACTAGGTCAAAATTGGAATGCCTTTTGGCGTCACCTTAAAGAAAAGAGCGCCCCTAATGCGGCTATCCTCCCTGAGGACCTCCCTGGAACGGCATGGACGGACCTGTCCGCCTGGAAGGCAATAGCCGATGCATTAACTACTAAGGATGGGAGGCCCCGCCAAAAGACCGGCCCTGCTATGGGAGGCTTTTACAAGGGATTTGCCAAGGGACCATGGGGGCAACAGGTAACAGGCCTTCCCGCAGAGCCGGGCCGTTTGCTTTGCGACTTGAAAGATCTCCCTGACCAAGATCAGTCCTTCACGGATATTGGAGCCTTGGCTGATCTGATCATACTGGTGGCCCAGGCAATCACTACATACGAAAAAAGATGTCGGCAACAGCATATCCTTGACTTCGTGGGACTGGAACAGGCTGCCTTAAAAACCGTAGGCGAAGATGCCGTGAGCGATCTCCAGCTTTTTCTGGACCATCGTATTCAGCACATCCTTGTAGATGAATTTCAGGACACCAGTCGCAGCCAGTGGACGTTCATCCAAGGTCTCTGTGCCGGGTGGGCCCATGGTGACGGTCGCACGATATTTCTGGTGGGAGATCCCAAACAGTCAGTGTATGCCTTTAGAAAGGCCGAGGTTAGGCTCTTCCTGGAAGCAAGAAAGGGTATACCTGTTTCAGGCCGGGGGCTTCTGCCGGTGACCAACATACGGCTTGAAGCCAATTTTCGTTCACAACCCCCTCTTGTTTCTTGGACAAACCAGCTTTTTAGCCGTACCGTCATGGCGAACCCTGAGGCCGCCTTTGATGAAGTCCCTTTCCAGCCGTCAACGGCACACCTTAGACTCCAAGAAAAGGCGCAAATCGGTTCCGTATCCCTGAATATCTTCTTTAAAGACAACCGGGTTTCTTCCCCGGCAGAGGCAGAGGCCCAGTGGTTGGCCCAAACTGTTAATTACATCCTATTTGAAGGATCGCCCGGCGCAAGCGTCGGGATACTACTTTTTACCCGAAATCGTTTGCCCCTTTACCTGAAGGCTCTACGCAAAACCGGCTTGGCTGTACGAGTAAAGGAAGGGCTGAAGGTGGCGGAACAACCCGAGGTCGTGCATCTATACCAGATGACGACTGCCCTGTGCCGGCCACATGATGATCTTGCCTGGGCGTCTCTTGTGCGGTCTCCCTGGGCGTGGGTAGATACCACATTATTGCTCAAGATTGCCCGTATGCCTCCTGTTGCCTGGTCCCGCAAGCTAAGGCTTGCCGCCGAACAATATCCAGAGATAGAGCGCGTTCAGCATGAACTGGACCTGGCCCGCCGGCGGGTGGGAAGAGATCCCCTGGCCAAAGTGGTTCGAGATGTATGGATGGCTCTTGATGGACCCGCAAGAGTGGCTGCCAGGTTCGGTGCTGAGGGTGTTGCCAACTGCCGTTTGTTCCTTGAGGTACTGGAGTCAATTGAAACAGGTATCCCCGAGGAAACCCTGTTGCGTCTTGATTTGGCCCTCGAGACCCTCTATGCCCCCGAGTCTCCGGATGCTGCTGGTACTCCGGTAGACCTGATGACCGTACATGCGGCAAAAGGACTTGAGTTTGATGTGGTCTTTCTTCCCTTTCTCGATTGGCGACCACTCGCTGTCGGTCAACACCCACCCTATCTGTTGGAACGATCTTCAGAGCCGCCGGGACTCCCACTTATTGCCATGGGGCCTGACAGGAGGCTGGGTGACCCCGAGCCTGGCTATCGTCTACTAAAGCGCCTGGCCAATGGTCGCAAAGTGGGAGAGGCCAAGCGACTCCTTTACGTAGGTACAACACGTGCCAGGAAGGGGCTTTTATTAAGCGGCGTGGCAACAAATTCGAAATGCGGCCTGAAAGCCCCCAAGGACTCCCCGTTAGCCTTGGTGCTGACACACGCAACCACTCATGATGGGCAGCTGATTTCTACCTTCTATAATCCGGCCGGTCCAAGAGTTGCCGACGAAAAGGGTAAGGAGATCCAGCCTCTGCCCGACCCTGTGCCCTTTAAGGCCCAGCCACTTCCTTATCGCATTGAAACGCCTTCCGAACTTGCGGATTCTTCGCCCTCCCCCCCTGGCCCAGACCTGGTTTTCAAGGGCAACATCTTGGATCGCGAATGTCGCGCCAGGGCGGGCTTCAAGGAGGGCGAGACCGAGACGGCTGAGCATGCTGCTATTAGAGGAACCATAACCCATCGGCTCATCGAGACCCTCTGGCACCACGGAGAGCTCCCGGAAACTGAAAGAATCGCAACAGCCCTTGCAGCCGAGGGAATGAACCCGGACACGGCCACAGCTGTCGCGCAAGAGATTGCAAATGATGTAATGGCCTGCCAGAAAGAGCCCTTTTTTCAATGGCTACTTGATCGCACAAGTCCTTATGGGGAAAGCGAATATGCCTTAGAGGCCGTGAGCCTGCCGGGCGTGATCCGGACGGGTATTCTTGACTTTGTTAAGCAAGACGGAGACGGTTGGTGGATTGTTGATTTCAAGACCTCACGCCCCGGGGCCGGACAGGCGGAAGCCGACTTTGTAAAACAGCAGGGCGAATACTACCGGCCTCAATTGAAAGCCTACCAGGCCATGCTGGCAAAAGCCAAGGAGGTTGATATAGCTCAAATAAGGGTAGGCCTTTACTTTACAAGCCTCCAGCAGTGGCATGAAATCGAGCAGGAGCGCTAAGTCAATCAAAGGGGAGGAAAACAGATAAATCGTATTCCTATGTCTTGGGAGGGCTATAAGATATCATAAACTATTTCATGCCAAAAGCTTCGGCGACAGCGGGGTAGGTGACCTTGCCTTTGTATACATTCACCCCTTTAGCCAGAGATGGGTCGGCCTGGATGGCGGCCTCAGCGCCCATGTTGGCCAGCTTGACCACGTAAGGCAAAGTGGCGTTGCCCAGCGCGTAGGTGCTGGTTCGGGGTACAGCCCCCGGTATGTTGGCTACACAATAATGGATGACGCCGTTCACCAAGAACGTTGGATTAGAATGCGTGGTAGGGTGAGATGTTTCAATGCATCCACCTTGATCAACAGATACATCTACCACCACACTTCCCGGGTTCATAGCGCTAATCATATCGCGGGTGACCAATTTGGGCGCTTTTCCCCCCTTGATGAGGACAGCGCCAACCAGCAGATCAGCTCGACGCACAGCTTCTGCAATATTGATAGGATTGGAGCTTAGGGTGGTCAGTCTCCCACTCATTACCTCGTTAAGATAGCGCAATCGTCCGAGATTGATGTCAACGATCAAGACGTGCGCACCCATGCCCAGCGCCACTTGGGCTGCGTTAGTGCCGACCACCCCCGCACCAATGATGGCTACATCTGCAGGCCGCACACCCGGCACACCAGACAACAGCTTGCCTCGACCACCGTTCGGCTTCTCCTGATAGTAGGCGCCGATCTGGATTGCCATTCGTCCGGCCACTTCGCTCATTGGCGTCAGCAGGGGCAAGTTGCCGTTAGGCAACTCCACCGTTTCATAAGCAATACCGGTCAGCCCCCGCGCCATCATTTCGCGTGTCAAACGTTCCTCCGCCGCCAAGTGAAGGTAGGCGAAAAGTACAAGATCGGGCCGCAAAAACCCATATTCGCTGGGTTGTGGCTCTTTGACCTTGACTACCAATTGGGCACTCCAGGCGTCGGCGCTGGTCGCTACTATTTTGGCCCCGGATGTTTGGTATTCCTTATTAGAGAAGCCGCTGCCTTCGCCTGCGCCCGTCTCGACCAACACCTGATGACCTGCCTCCACCAACTGACGTACTCCACCTGGCGTAATACCCACTCGGTACTCATTATCTTTAATCTCTTTTGGCGTTCCGATGATCATCATGAATCCTCCATTTGTAGCGGACCTCACACGGCCCACCCACTTTTGTCTTTATTGCTTTCAGCAAGTTATGTGCCAACCATAAGGTGGAAACTTGTAACCCTAATTGAGCGATGCTCAATCAGGGTTATAAACTTCACAGGGTAGCCGGAGACAGCAAGGTGGAGAGTAAGACAGTATTGTTTATGGCGAGAAATAGATAAAAGCTTCAAATTAAAATGGGCAGGCAACGACTTTCAGTCATCACCTGCCCAATCATACAATTTGATATACTATTAGCTTGAATGAAATATTATGTTGCTAGATCGTGGGCTATGCCGTGGCAATCCCCGCAGTTTGACACATTTATCATCATCGACGGGGGGTGAGGTTCCCCATGACATCGACTACAGGGAGGAATCTCTTTGTGGGTTGGGTGGCAGTCGGCACACGCGACGGCTGTGTGCTTTGTCACCTTCTTTTGAAGCATGTCGTTAACTTCGTCGTGGCAGCCGGCGCAAATTAGCGATTCTGTATCCACGGAATAAGTTATCTGTGTGGGTTTATGAACCGGATGGCAGGTCATGCACTGTGCCGTGGCAAGCTCTACCCGTGGGCTGTGGGATTCATGGCATACGCTGCACTCTGGGATGTAACCGTGCCTTTCGGCGTGGCAGTCTGCGCAGGCTACTTCGGTCGTATGTCTACTCGGATACTGCTTTATTTCATTGCCCTCTTTTGAGTGACAGAAACCGCACGAGGCCTCGATCTCTGCTGCGGGAATAACCAAAGGTTTATGAGGATCGGCATGACAGTTCAAGCAGGGAGTCAAATTCTTATGTTCGCCATGGAACGGCCCGCCGCTTGCACTGAGGTGACACGACGAACATTTTGGCATGATCTGGTCATAATTCTGCTTACGTGGACTGTAAACGTGGTACACGGTATGACAACGCACGCAATCGATCTGGTGTTTTGCACCTTGCGCCCTCACGGTTTCATAGATAGGAAGGTGACACTGTCCGCACTCTGCTGTTGTAAGCGGCTTCACCTTGGCTTTATACATAGACGCTATATCAGGCGATTTTTCTGCCGGAACCGCGCCCTGTTCTGTCGGCACTGCCGCTACCCCCGGCTGAGTGGCACATCCGTAGACTGTGATTAACCCAAAAATACCGATGATACCGAGACCTACGGCCACCTTTCTTGAAATCATCATCTGGTCACCTCAAAATTAAATAGTTGGTTGAATCGATAAAAGACTTCTATCTCAAATCGTGTGCCGTACTGTGGCAGTTACCGCATTCCGGAAATTTCTTGAGCATGGCGTCCGGATGAGGTTTGCCGTGACACTGTGTACACGGTGGTACGGTTTTGTGTTTGTTCTGATGGCAATAAGCACAAGCAAGATCATGGTGTTTTGTCGTATTCTTTTGGAGCAGGGTACCGGCTTCCTCATGACACGCCGTGCAATAATGCGATGGGGTTTCCTCGTTGACGTAAGTAATGTCAAGTGGCATATGAACAGGATGGCAGGACTTGCAGGCCTGAAAGTCCTGGTCTGCGGTATGTTTTTCATGGCATGCCATGCAATCGGGGATTTTTCGGTGGACATCATGGCACTCGTTGCAAGCCACGTCTGTATGGGCACTGGGATGCTTCTGTACCTCGTCACCCTGCTGCGGGTGGCATGTAAGGCATGGGGCCGATACCTCCCCTTCAATCTTTATATCAAGGGGGGCATGAGTGTCGGAATGGCAGCTTGAACAACCCTCCAGCTCATAGTGCGATTCTCCGCTGTGGCACATGCTGCACTCTGGAACAGCATTTGCTCCCAAGGGGGGGTGCTCCACATGGCAGTCCTGACAGCCAACCTCGGTCTTGTGTTTGGCTCCTTGCGCCTCAATGGTTGCAGGCTGCTGGGGGTGGCAATGGACACAATGAGAGTCGGTCAAAGGCGGCACTTTTGCAGAATTTGCAGTTTTTACCTGAACAACAAATACCACAAGCGCCATAACAATTACGCACAAACCGCTGAAAAAAACGATCCCCCTTTTTCTGCTTAGCATTGCCATTCCCTCTCTCCTCAAAATTTTTCATGATTTCTCATGGGTTTAGCTATTCGTCTAAGGTCGTAACCAATTATCATCACGGTATAATAATGTCAAGTATTTTTTGACAAATATGGTTGGTCGGACGGAAGGAAACCGTTTACCTCACAGGGACGCGAATAGCCAAAGACAAGACTTGAAAATAAGCCAATGCCTTTGGTGCAGTTGGTTGTCACTGGGACTTATGCAGAGGCAATCCACAATCAAGGACCTTGATTGCGATTCAACCACACTTATGGTATCAGATTTTGAAAAAACGTAGCACTATAGTTTTTTAAAACATAGCTGCTCCAACGATGATCAAATTTTGGTCTGCGTACAACTCAGGCATTTATCCAGATCAAGCCTTGATCGTTTTTGAAGATCGTTCGAACCCGTTTGTTTCATAAGGTTAAAATGATACAAAAAAACGAGTAGATGGCCGATGACGTGGCACGAAAATTTAGAAGATTTTGGTAAGGAACTTGAACCCGGCAGCACGTTCCGTTTTGAATGTCACCCGAAGCTTACTTGCTTTGGTATGTGCTGTAGCACGGAAATTACCCTGACGCCGTACGACATTGCTCGAATGCGACGACATCTAAACATCGACACGGGTGAGTTTCTCTCCACATATTGTAAAGTTTACACAGACCCTCGAACAGGTTTTCCCTTTGTGGTCCTCAAGCATAAAGAAGATGGTAAATGCGTTTTTCTTGGAAACCATGGCTGCAGCCTATATGAGAGTAGACCAAGCTGCTGCAGAAATTATCCTCTCGCACGGGTCATTGACGATGACGATAACTCAGACAAACGGTTAACCATTTATTATTTGCAGCAGGAGGCCACGTACTGTGAGGGCCTGGGTAGGGGGTCTGACCGGACGGTTGGGGGGTATTGTGAGATGAATGGGCTGATTCCTTACGAAAAGGCAAATGATCTGTTTTTGGATATCCCTTTTGCCTATAAAAGGCTTTCCCACAGTGTAAGGCATGACAGCGAAGTGCAAAGCATGGTCTTTGAGGCTGTGTTCAACTTTGACACTTTTTTTGCAAAATACGGGCGATTCAACCACGTCTCTGCGCCAAAGGATGACCATGAGATGATCGTTCTGGTCAGGAGCATAGCCCTTAACCTGATCAAGAAGTCAGCTCGGTTGAAGTTGGGGGAACAGACCGTGAATTCAGAAATCATACGGGATAGTTAAGGCAAGAAGGGGTTGCGGTTCGAGTAAGCAGGTTACCGGCCGACATGCTCCACTAGCTGGGGCAAAAGCTCACCGGCTTTACCTTGAATGGAGAGGTCAAATAAAGGACTTTGAGGGGTATTTGAACGGTTTAATTCTGCTACAAAGGCACCGGCCCTTTTTGCCACGATGCCAAAGGATGCAGCAGGCTGCACAGCGCCTGAGGTCCCTACGATCAGCATAACCTGTGCCCTTTGAAGGTGCGTGTATATCGTATGTAATATCTTTTCATCAAGGGATTCGCCAAACCAGACCACATGAGGTCTAAGCAATCCGCCACAGGCCTCACATTTCGGTAGTATCTTTATGGGAACATCTCTGTTTTCAAAGATTTTCTTGCATTCCAGGCACCTCACACGCCAAAGGGTCCCATGCATTTCAATGGGATTCTCGCTCCCAGCAGCCCTGTGTAACCCATCCACATTTTGTGTCACAAGAGTAAAGTACTGAACCCTTTTTTCCAGATTAACCAGTGCGTGATGCCCTGAGTTGGGCTTCAGGGGTTTAATCAGGCCACGCCGCCAGTCGTACCACTGCCATACCAGCACCGGGTCCCTGTTAAAGGCATCCGGCGTTGCAAGCTCTTCGGCCCTGAAGTTTTGCCAGAGGCCGTCCTTCCCTCGGAAGGTGGGCACTCCGCTTTCCTGGGAAATCCCCGCTCCTGTTAAAGCCACAACCCTAGAGGACGTTTTAATTTGCTCTGCGAGCTGCCTGATGGCTTCGTTTTCCATGGTTTTGTTGTAAGCCGGTTACGAGGAAAGAACTATTCCGCCTGGTGCTGGGCCAATATTTTCTGAATGGCTATGGCGCACTCAACCTTGTTTCCGTCAGGACAATCTATATCCAGAATCTGTTTTTCCAGGTCGATCTGTCTTACCTTGGCCTGAAACTTCTTCGCTTCCAGCCTGACTAGCCTTATGGTTTCGGCATTATGTTTGTCTTTAATAGGCATTTTTCCTCCTTCATCCCAGACGATGCTACTTGAGCATATTCATATGTTCAATTTTTATACATTTGTTCATTACGACTTGAAGACCAGCCTTTCGGGCCTTGTCTGCCGCCTGGTTATGGGCAAGACCCAATTGCATCCAGACTACCTGTGCGCCAATCTCTATAGCATTATCCACAACAGGTGGGATGGCTTCCGGTTTCCTGAATATGTCCACCACATCGATAGGGAAGGGAATGGTCTTCAGATCGGGATAACACTTCTCGCCCAGTATCTCTTTTTGGCCGGGATTGACCGGCACGATCCGATAGTGGTTCTCTTTTAGGTATTTGGCCACCTTGTGACTGTCTCTTTGGGGCTTGGGTGACAGGCCCACGATGGCCACTGTATTGTATCTCTCAAGGAGTGCCTTTATTTCTTCTGAAGGCGGATTGCATTCAGGCATTTCACACTGCAGACCCGACATGGTATTCTCCTGTTGCGTAATTCTTATAACCATAATAGATGGGGTGTCAGGGGTCAAGTAATGAAACCGCTCTGAATTGGAAACTTACGTTTGTGCCCATTGAGTTTTTACGATTCGTGGATGGGTACTAACCTAACGAGGCTACGCCGCTCAAGAAAGGATTTGTATACGGTTTATCCGTGTTGGCAATGACCAATGGGTTTTTTTTCTTTCATAAGGAAACTGCGACAAATACGCGCTCAAAGGCCGGACATACCTCCAGACTTAAGCGAAAATCGACTGGTCAGCATCCTTCTGAACCGCCGTAGTGTAAGGAAATTCCAGGACCGAGATATCCTGGACCAGGAAATGGCCCTGATCCTTGAAGCAGCCAGGTTTGCCCCGTCTACGGTTAACATGCAGACGTGGTCTTTTGGCGTTTACAATACTAAAACCTGGAGGGAGACCTTTGGACGGACCATTCCCTACGGGGCCAGGCGGGCAGTCTTGGTTCTCGGGGACATCACTCGCGTAAGACAAGCTGCCGATATTTTTCCGAATTCCCCGCTAGTTGAATACACGGTTAGTGTTATAAACGCCTCTCTGGCGGCCATGAATATGACAATCATGGCACAGGCCCTGGGGGTTGCAAGTGTCATGCTGTCCGATACCGGCAAGACCGGCTTTTTCAGTGCCGCTTACCTGAAAGAAAGGCTGATGCTTCCTGCTGGTGTTTACCCCCTTATGACGGTTGTTTTTGGCTACCCCAAGGCTCGAAATCTCCCCGTTCCGCCAAAATTCAAGATAGATGATATCACATTTTGTGGCACCTACAGGCAAACCGAAGCCTCTGTGGTACGTGAGTGGTTTTCCCTGATGGAAGCCGGATACAGGGCCAGCACCTTTTTTTCCTCCTTTCAGGCAAAGCTCGGCTATTACAGGAAGAACCTAAGACAAGCGGAAAAGGAACTGCGAGAGGTTGTCTTCGGACAAGATGAGCAAAAGCCGCCTACAGGGCGCGCATAAACTCGGGCTTAAGAGGGACATCACCCCTCAGGGCTTGGTCAATGAGGCTGACTGCCGCCTCTTTGTCCCTTGGGAGTCTTGCCTTGATGGGGAGATAATTGGAGGCATGGTTGGCATAAAACAGCCCCCCTGAAAGGTCGGTATGGGCTATCATGGTCTTGAGTTCGCTCAGCATCTCCATAGGAGAGACCAGCCTGAAGCGGCCTTCTTCAAAGTCGCGTCCAAGCGGTGCGTTGGGAAGGAGCATCAAGCTTAACGCTCCTACATAGTTAGGGTCCATAGCACTAAGGGCGCGGCCCGTGGCTTCAGCATGCACATCGGATCTTTCAGGTCCGGCCAGGCCAAGTAGCACTGTAACCGAGAGCTTGATCCCAGCCGCTATGACCCTTCGGCCCATCTTGATGATGGTATCTGCCCGGACGCCTTTTCGTATTTTTTTCAGTGTGACATCGTCACCGGTCTCAAGGCCCAAATAGACTATACCCAACCCCTGCTCACGCAAGGCCACTAGGTCTTCCAAGGTTTTGGTTTGAATGCTCTTGGCATTTCCGTACACGCCTACGCGAGTAACCCAAGGGAGCCGCTTACGAATGGTCTTCAGGAGCTTATGAAGTCTCTTTTGAGGGAGGATCAGGGCATCACCGTCGGTGAGAAATAATCGACGCTGGCGTCTGCAATAGCGGGCTGCAAACTCGATGTCCTTTTCAACAACTGATTCCGGCTTGATTCTAAAGCGCACGCCTTTGTATGTGCCGCAGAAGGTACACTTGTTGTGAGAGCATCCCACAGTGACCTGAAGGATGATGCTGTTAGCCTCACTTGGGGGCCTGATGATAATACCCTGATAGTCCATAAGCAGTGCCCGCGCTGTTACCCAAACACCCTGTTTTGCCTTGACACTAAAGCTGCTTCCCTATACTTGGCAAGTTAGTGCCCATCCATAAATGGCTATTTTCCGCAATCTCTGCGTCAGACTCAGATTTCAATCCTCAAAATACCCAATGTATTCCTGCGGTTAAAATTTTCGTCTTCCTTGACCTTGCAAAAAACATCTCATTTCTGGATGGACACAAGTTGGTTTTATTATTACATTATAACGATTAATAGTCCAGAGGAAATCGTCCCCAAGAAGGAGGCATTACCATGGCCGAACAAGTCCGCAAATTCAGGATTGAAAGAGATACCATGGGCGAAGTGCAGGTGCCCGCCGGCGCCTATTATGGCGCTCAGACCCAGCGCGCGGTGGATAACTTTCCCGTAAGTGGTATCAGGTTCCCCGGGGTTTTCATCAGGGCCCTTGGCCTTATAAAGAAATATGCGGCCCAGGTCAATGAAGACTTAGGGCTTTTAGATCCTAAATTTGCCAGGCCCATCAAGGCTGCTGCTGATGAGGTGGCTGCGGGAAAGATGGAAGGACAATTTGTGGTAGACATTTTTCAAACAGGCTCGGGTACCTCTACCAACATGAATGCGAATGAGGTGATTGCAGCAAGGGCCAATGAACTGATCACCGGCAAAAGAGATGCCAGGAAGCCCGTGCATCCCAATGACCACGTGAACATGGGCCAGTCAAGCAATGATGTGATTCCCACAGCCATTCATATAGCTGCCCTGACTTCAGTTACCGAAGATCTCGTCCCGGGGCTAGAGATCCTCTACGAATCACTCCGCAAGAAGTCAAAGGCCTTTGACGGCATTGTTAAGGTCGGACGAACCCATCTTCAAGACGCAGTCCCGATCCGACTAGGTCAGGAGTTCAGCGGCTATGCCCACCAGGTGAAGCTCGGCATAAAAAGGGTCCACGCAGTCAAGGGCTCACTTTCCGAGCTTGCCCTTGGCGGTACCGCTCTAGGCACAGGTCTTAATACCCACCCGGAATTTGCTCGCAGGGTGATTGACTTTATCTCGCAGGACACCCGGTGTCGATTCACAGAAGCAGAAAACCACTTTGAGGCCCAGGCCGCCCAGGATGCGGCTGTAGAAACAAGTGGCGCGTTGAAAACAGTGGCAGTGAGCCTGCTGAAGATAGCAAATGATATTCGGTGGCTCGCATCAGGTCCCAGATGCGGTCTTGGAGAGATCAACATCCCGGCCCTCCAGCCTGGGTCCTCTATCATGCCGGGCAAGGTGAATCCTGTCATCCCTGAATCCATCATCCAGACTGCAGCCCAAGTAATAGGCAATGACATGTCCATCACTATAGGATGCCAGGGAGGCAACTTCGATCTGAATGTAATGCTTCCTGTGATTGCACACAACCTGTTGCAGTCTATAAGCATTCTTGGTTCAGCGGCAAAAATCTTTGCCGAGAAATGCATCAACGGCATCACAGCCAATGAAGCAAGGTGCAAGGACATCATAGAAAACAGCCTGAGCATGTGCACAGCCCTCGCCCCTGTAATAGGATATGAAAGGGCCGCAGCGATTGCCAAGGAGGCGTACAGAACCGGAAAGACGGTGCGAGAGGTGTCCATGGAGGAGAAGGTCCTGCCCGCAGCGCAACTGAAGGAATTACTGGACCCTCTCAAAATGACCTGATGTCCCAAGGGGGATTGCCGACTTACAAAATAGTTGGCCAGTTTGACGATTTTGTGATAAATAAAAAAATATCGGGGAGAAACCCCTGACCCGGAC
>JAIWEZ010000033.1:0-12904 GCA_048631945.1 Gammaproteobacteria bacterium
CGCCCCCCTTTAAAAAAGGGGGGAGATTTTGAGCTTAAGTTAATGACATTGACTTGTCATTAGTTTGTCTTTACCTATGGACCCTATATATGCGTTCGAACGCGGGGACAATTCTTCAAGCAACTCTTGTAATTCTTTCGTTTCCCCTTCATTCAATAGTTTTCTCTTATAAGCTCTACGAAGCCAATGACTAATGACCAATGCCCCTTACTCCAGCAACGGATCCATGGTCAACGCCGGATGGCCCTTTTCCTCCAAAAAGGCAAGGATCTCCTCTTCGGTAGTCCCGACGGTTTCATCGGCGATCATGTCAGGCAGGTCAGGGATGCCGACCTCTTCCGCAAGTTTTTTCAGACGTTCCGCAGCCTCCTCTTTGAAGTGCTTGGGCATCCAAACCAGGCGCTTTATCCCACCGTCGCCAACAATCCATTTTCTCTGAGTCAGGTTATATTTGCCATGCCCCACAAATCCGGGCACACTCATCCCACCCCCTATTGTTCCGGCAAGGGTGGTAAATTTCATGCCGCAGGGAGTCATCCCCGCGTAATCACGATCCACGGTCATGACCCCATTGCACAGGGGAAGTATCGCAGCAATGCATTCACAGCACCCGCAGGTAGTCATGGGGTCATGCACGATGCTATAGAAATTGTAGTGATCCAGGGCCTGGCGCGAGGCCTTGTAAAGAAACTCGTTGCATCCTTTCCATTGCCCCAGCTTGGCATCAATGGTCTCCCCTTTCTCTACAGGCTGATTAGGACCTGTTGGATTGATCTCAAAGGAGGCCTTGCAGTCCATCCAGTTGTATGCACCACACAGCCCGGTCCTCTCGGGGCTAATAATGCAAACATGATTGGGTGCAAAGGACTGGCAAAGTGTACAGGAGTAATAGGTATCTGTGGTCTCATCGGTCATCCCTTCAATCCGGGCATCTCTTTGGTGGTACACCTCTGTAGCCTTTTCCAGAATCTCCTGTACTTTATCTTCTTCTGTATAGAGTTTGACTTGGACTTTATCAAATATAGCTCCGAAGTCCTGATGAAACTTGGCATGCAGGATATCTCCGATGTGCTTGAGCTTTAGCCCCTTTGAAGCCCCAGCCTTGGCCATTCTTATCCAGGCGATATCCCTCTGGCCAATGTGCATAAGACCCTGGGCGTAGTTGATAAAGTGATGAATCTGCCGCTCCAGGATTGGCTCAAAGTCATCCTGCATTTTCCTGCCCGCAAACTCAGCCACGATGGCCAGCGGCAGCCTTGCCCCCTCCCCCACATCATCCACGTCAGGGCCGAACAGCTCAATCTTGCCGTCCTCCACCTCGTCCATATCCTTAGTTGTGGCCCATTCCACAGCCCGCGTCTTGCCGCCGCCGCATTCCAAGTAAAGATCATCCTTGCGCACGCGCTCTCCCTCAAAGGCAGGACCGTAGGATACCGGTATGGGAACCTTTGCCACAGTCACCTTCAGTCCCCTGACTTCAATCGCCCTGGCTACCAATTGGTCGTGGGGAACATTGGAAACGACATGTTCGTATGTACAGATACCCGTGGGCAGTACTTCCGGGATCGGGGTGTCGGCAATGGTCGGAAAGCCCCAGTTTATGGCGCCGGCTGCATTGGCATACCATTCGTCAGTCACGGTGCCCAGGGGCATGGCAAAGGCAAAAATACGATCCTTGTTGTAGAAAAGAATGCTCTTGAAGTCCCCGGGCTTCACGCCGCCAAAGGACATGGCGGCCCTTGTGGCAAAGCCTGCGGCAAACACGGTAGCTGTATACTCCGGCCCAAAGGAGACAAGGCGTGTGCCCCATCCAACCTGGACCCCTGCCTTTACCAACATCTCGGACATGGAGCGGCCCTCATGATCGGCGCTCATAAATACATAGAGATTCTTTTCCTGAAGCTCCTGAGCAAGCTGAACAGCGATCTCCTCGGTCGGCGGCGCCCCAAGAACAGCTGCAAAGCCAGGGGCGGTGCCGTCAACGAACTCCACGCCGCGCTTGCGCAATATCACGTCGTCTGCCGCACCTAGCCAGAGGTTTCCGTTTGAAGGGTCTTCCGTCTTTGTGTAGAAATCCGGAGACTCAAGATACCGTATGGCCTCAATGATCTCCTCTGCAAAAAATGTGGCCATTCCGGCATCCAGGGCCGGTGCTAAGTAGGGGAGCCATACATGTTCATCCACCATGTCTGGCAGCAATGATCTGCACCGATCAAGCACGTCTTTGACATCTCCCAGTTTCTTCACGGGAACACCGAGCATTCCGTAGATTACGGGAAGATAATATGCCGTGTTCGGGAAACCGACCTCTTGATCAGGCCCCCATTTTCCCATGGCTTCTTGATACTTGGCCTCTGCCCTTTCCACAATTTTATGGGCACCACGAATCGCTGCTGAACAAATGATTTTTGACACTTTCTAAACTCCTCGTCCGTTGTGTTTGTTGCGTTTTAACCCAATAAACCCAATGTACTGCGTTCAGTTTGCCATTAAGTCCTTAGTAAAACCCCTGACCAATTGAATGGCGTCCGGATGTCGCATAATCAGGATGTCTCCTCCCGCAAGGAGAAACAAAAGCGCTGTCATGGCCTCAAGTAGAACTCCCCTTTTTGTAGGATCGCCCAGCAGGGGGGCCTCCTCCTCGCTGAGCTTGGCCTCCTTCACCTTCCATACCTCCTTGGCCAGGTTGCACAAGATGGGAAACTGGAGCCTTTCGTCTTCCTGGGTCAGGGCGGCCATCCTGTCTCTCTCCATTACTGAGTAACAATACTCCAAACCGTATCCCAATCCCCCCACAGTGGGATCAACAATGATGCGTTCGTCAGGCACGCCAAGGTTCCCCAGCAGGATATTAAGCTGTTTTGCAAGGTTGATATCGATGGGTGTAGAGGCGGCTATGGTGTGCTGATAGGCAATGGCAGCCGCCCCAAGGGCCTTATGGGTGTCCTCTTCAACAGGACCAAGGATAAGATTCTCCCCGGCACACTCCTCTGCAATCCTTTTCAGCACCTCGGTATCCTTTTCCACGTTGCCACAACCCCACACAATGAGTGGAACCTCAATGGCAGCGGCCACTTTCTTGGTTGTCTCAACTGCCTGTTCAGCAGTTGTATTCTGGGCATTGGGGTCTGTGCTTGCAAGCTGCAAGGCGATCATTTCCGCGCCGTATGATGCCACGCATTTTTGGGCCCATGCAGCAGGGTCATGAACAACATCGGTAAAAGGGTCCAATGCCGCCTGAGCCCAGTCCTCAGGAGTTGCATCATAGACCTCCATGGCTATCTTTGGCGGGTGGGGCATATTACCTTCAAAGAGGTGAAAAGGATAGCAGGTCTCTCCACCCACCGTGATTCGGTTTGCTTCTTTTCCCAGCGGGATTTCCTTGATTGCACCGTTGTACAATATCTTAGGTATTTCAAATGCCATGCTTATTCCTCCTATAGTCCTATTTCATCCATAATCGGAGGGATTTTGCTTTCCCAGCCAAGAGCCATAATGTGAACGCCATCGCAAAGATCCTTTGCCCCTTTGATCAAGCGGATGGCCATATTCATACTTGCTTGGGCCTTATCCTCGGCCTTCTTCAGCTCCTGGATCAAGGGTTCCGGGACAAAAACACCTGCCACATTCTTGTTCATGTAACGTGCCATGCCAACTGATTTAAGAAGGATAATACCTACCAAAACTTTGGTATTTAGTCCCTCAACGCGCTTCATGAACTTTTCAAAGGCATCCAGGTCATAAACGCCCTGTGTCTGAAAAAACTTGGCCCCTGCCTCAATCTTTTTCTCCATTTTCATAATCTGGAGATCCAGGGCAGCCTCGTTATCAGCCCCGGGATTCACCACCGCTCCGGGCAGAAAGTCGGGAGTACCATTTAGTTCGTTGCCCGACATATCTTTTCCGGAATTCAGTGTACCTATCATCTCCAGCAGAGTGACTGAGTCCAGATCGAAAACCGGTTTAGCGTTGGGATGATCACCCAAGCTGGGATGGTCACCGGTAAGGGCCAGGACGTTTCTAATCCCAAGCGCCCAGCCGCTCAGAAGGTCTGATTGCAAGGCAAGTCTGTTGCGGTCCCTGCATGTTACCTGAAAGACGGGATCGATCCCCATGTCCGTCAACATATGACAGACGGCCATGGAACCCAGACGCATAACCGAACTTTGCAAGTCTGTGACGTTTATGGCGTCAACTCGATCTTTGATAATCTGAGCATCTTTTAACAGATGTTCTACATCGGTACCCTTACCAGGGCCGACTTCAGCGGTCACGAGGAATTTCCCTGATTCTAAAGCTTGTCTAAAACTCATGGTAGCTCCCCCTCTGTAGCTTTGATCTCCCGCAAATCTTCTCTCACCACCCTGCCCGGGTGAACGGGCCAGTCCTTAACCTGGGGTTTTCCCTTCAAATAATGCAGCATGTTCAAACGCTTAAGCGCATGGTAAATCTCCTGCCATGCACAAGGGCGGTCTTTGGAAACCTCACAGTTTCCTTCTGAGGCACCCCCACACGCTCCATTCAAAAGGCTTTTGGCACAGCGTGTCACAGGACACACACCACCTGTCCTCCAAAGGATACAGTCACCGCAGGCTAAACAGTTTTCAGTCCATACGCCTTTTTCCTGTTCGACCCCTATGAATTGCGTGTTTAGGGCAGGTAAAACAGGCTTGTCAGGAAACCGACTGGCCACAGCCTGAACTCCATTGCCACAGGCCATGGACAGGATAGCATCATGGTCGCCAACCTTGTCTTTCAGGCGGTCGATGAACTTCTCGGTGCATTGCCGAGGAGTCGTAGTCTTGTCTACAACCATATCCTTGTTTTCTGCAACTAGCGCATCTGCTAGTTTATTGACTTCCTCAGGTCCCCCTGCAGAGCAAAATGTCATGCATGTTCCGCATCCAACTAGTAGGATGTTGCGGTACGAGGCAACCATCTCCTGTATTTCGGCTAATGTTTTCTGTTCGGCAATGATCATGTCACACCTCCAAGGCGCTATTCCTCAACAGGCAGGGAAACGATAAAAGTTGTCCCTTGGCCCGGCGGGCTTTCCATAAAGATCGTACTGTTGTGGGCTTCTACAACCCCCTTGACTATCGATAGTCCAAGCCCGGAGCCTGATATGCTCCTGGTTTCGTCAGTTTTAATGCGATAGAACTTCTCAAAAACCCGGTCAATGTCCTCTGGTGGAATCCCTATGCCGGTATCCACCACCTTGAACCGTATGTCCTTTCCCGCTTTGTTCAGGCTCACATTCACGTGCCCTCCCTGTTGGGTATACTTAATGGCATTACTGATAAGGTTAACAAAAATTACTTCCAGGCCCCCTCTATCGCCATTGAAGGATGGCAGTCCTTCTGCGATTTCGCATGTCATTTTAATACCTTTCTCTTCTGCCGAGAGGCGCATAAGCTCAACGGTCCGCTGCAAGATTTTCGCCAGATCCAGACTCTCGATCTTCTGGATCGATTTGCCCTCCTGAATGCGCCGGTAATCCAGGATGTCATTGACCAGTGTAATCATCCCTTTGGTCTTTTCCTTTGCCTTGCTGAGCAAATCCGTCTGTTTGGGACTAAGATCTCCGGCCAGTCCATCCAGAATCACCGAAATCTGCATCAGCAGCGAGCTCAACGGGGCCTTAAGCTCGTGAGAAACCATGGAGAGAAAATCGTCCCTGAGCTTATCCATTGCGCTAACCTTGGTAACATCGTGAAACAAGGCCACTGCACCAATAACGGTTCCTCCTTCATTCTTTACAGAGAACACATATACGCGAAGGTTTTTATTTCCGACTTTGACAACGGGTTCTTCGTCCGCCATCAACATAGCCAAGGAACTATCGGATTTAATTGCCCGTATAAAGAACGACAACAACTCATCGGATTTAATAGAAACCGAAACCGGATGGCCTATAGCTGTTTCCTCGGTCAAGTCAAACAGGCTGGCGGCTGCCGGATTGAACAAGACGATGTTCGTTTGCCAATCCGTAACCACGAGGGCATCGCTAAAACTTTGTAGGATGGCATAGAGATTCGCATCCTGGCGGACCCTGGTAAATTCAGCCTGCCTTTGCCGTGTCAATAAGTCAAGCTGGCGTCTGAGTCTGAAGGCCTCTATGGCACGATTTATCTTTATCCTGAAACGATCGGCCGTAAAGGTTTTGCGGATGCAATCATAGGCACCAACGTGCATGGCCTCTATGGCTTCCTCTCCGCAGTTGGCCGACATGGTCATGATAAGGATTTCACGTCTGGCCTTTTGCAGAGTCTCGATGAGGGTCATGTGAGCCCAGCCGGGCAACTCGAGGGAAAGGAGCATGATGTCCACGTCTCCCGGCTGTTTCTGGACGATGTCCAGGGCCTCTTCAATACACTCTGCCGTACGCACCTTGTGACCTTCGTCCAGGAGGAGCTCCCGGCATCTTTGCAAAATGGTGATGTCATTCTCCACCACCAGTATATTTATGCTCGGCTGGATCAACATCGTCTAACTATTTCTTGCTCAGCAAGTCCTCCACCCGCTTTACCAACTCTCCGGGTTCAACCGGCTTGGCAATGTAATCGTCAGCCTCGGTCATGAGACCCATCGCTCTGGTGTAAGTTGTTTTGAAAAAGGCCTGATCCACGGCTGTGAGAAGGATGACGGGTATCTTTTTCAACTCCGCGTCCGCTTTGAGCACGACACAGACATCGTATCCGTTCATTTCAGGCATCATCACGTCCAGTATGACTAGGTCGGGTTTTTCGGCCCGCACCTTTCCGAGGCCCTCCTTACCGTCATAGGCCAGCACAACGTCATAGCCCTTGCTGTCCAAAAGGAGCTTTGTTGCTTCACAAAAGTCAACGTCATCGTCTACCAATAACACTTTTTTCATGGCCACACCCTTAGTATTTCGAATTTTAGATTGCGCCCGCCTGCCATCGCATAGAGCGAAGGCCACTGGCGGGCAGGGATCGCGGAAGTATCCCTTGCCAATTCTCTTGAGAATCTTTCCAACCCTTTCCAACAGCACACTGCTTTCTATTGGCTTTTCTACGTAATCATCCACATCGAGCAGCACGCCGGTCTCCAATTCGTAACGGCGCTGGCTGACCCCCTCCTGTATCGAGCTGAGAATAATGATCGGCATGCGGGCATGCTTGGCATACCGCGGATCCTTCAAGGCTTTACACACCTCAAAGCCGTCCATCCTGGGCATGAGAAGGTCGAGGATGAGCAAATCAGGATGTTCTTCCTTCAGCTTAGCAAGACACTTCTCACCATCCTCAGCCATGACCACGGTATGCCCGCCAGACTCCAAAATCATCTGCAAGGTTTCTCGCATGTCGGGGTCGTCATCTACCACCAGGATTTTAGCACTTGCTCCCATGTCGCACCCCCTTTGTTTGGTCATTGGTCATTGGTTATTGCTTCCATTCCTAACTCGGACAAGCCGGAAAATCCGAAGCTCGAAATCCGAAACAAATCCGAAATCCGAATTTCCAAATGTTCAAAACAATTTTCTTGAGGCATTTCAGCTCACTTCAGTTTGTCACTGCGCCTATGGCGGATTTTGTTCATTTGAATTTTGGTCATTCGATATTGTTTCGGACTTCGATATTCGGATTTCGGATTTTATTTTCTGCCAGAAAAAGCACGAATTCCATTGTTAACGGACTAATGACCAATAACTACACCACCGGCCTGGGCATCAAGCCGGCCTCTTCCACGATGCGGGATACGATATCCTCCCATGCCACTGCCATGATATGAATGCCGTGTATCCCGTCAACATCCTTGAGTTGCTCAATGGTCTCAAGGCAGATCTTCACGCCTTCTTCCTTGGGTTCCTTGGCATCGGCCATCCGGTCAACGATCTCCTTTGGCACACTCAAGCCGGACACGTTGTTCCGCATGTAGCGAGCCATACCAACGGACTTGATGGGTATTAGCCCGGCAAGGATGTGCGTTTTCTTATCCAGGCCTCTGTCTCTGACCATCTTCATCCATTCAATAAATTTGGGCATGTCAAAGATGCCCTGAGTCTGTATAAAGTCAGCTCCCGCCTTTACCTTCTTGGCCAAACGGGTTACTCGAAATTCAAATGGGTCGGCAAAGGGATTGGCTGCCGCTCCGATGAAAAACGGCACATCTCCTGAGATCTCTTCACCATTGAGAAACTTGTGCTCATCCCGCATGGTCTTGACCATTTGAATGAACTGAATCGAATCGATGTCGTATACCCCCTTGGCCGTGGGGTGATTGCCAAACTTCTGATGATCGCCGGAAAGGCAGAGCACATTGCGAATCCCTAATGCAGCCGCCCCCAGGATGTCACCTTGCAGGGCGAGACGATTGCGGTCTCTCACGACCATCTGCAAGACGGGCTCCATGCCCATTTCCTTCAATAGAACGCAGCCGCTCAAGCTTGACATTCGGACAATAGCGGTCTGATTGTCAGTCACATTCAAGGCGTCGCAGCAAAACTTAAGGAGTTCCCCTTTCCTCTGAACAACCTTGGGTGAACTCCCTTTGGGAGGCCCGGCCTCCGCAGTGACGGCAAACTGGCCGCTTTCCAATAGTCTTTCCAAATTACTCCCTGACTTCATAACTTAAGATCCTCTCTAACCATCTTTCTGGGGCCGCCGTGTCCAGCAGGTGACCAGTCTTTAACGGGAAAGATCTCTTCCAGCATCTCCAGCCGATTAAGCCTGTCGAGACGATCAATGATCAATTGCCACACACAATCCACGTCTTTGCTGATTTCGCATTTTCCATTCATAGACCCGCCGCAAGGGCCGTTGAGAAGTTGCTTGGCGCACCTGGCAATAGGGCACAGGCCGGCCGTTTTGTCTAATATACAGTTCCCGCAGCCGGCACAACGTTCCGACCAGACCCCCAGCTCCTCAGTAACGCCTAAAAACAAGGTATTACAACCCGGCAAGATTACCTTGTCCGGGAAACGTTCGGCAAGGAGTTGGACGCCAGCCCCACACGCTAAAGAAAGCACAGCGTCGCAGCCGGCGACATCATCTTTGATAAGATCAATAAATTCAGGCTCACACTGCCTGGCAATGGCCTCTTCCAAAACCTCACCTTGCTCGCCTGATGTTTTTCTTGCCACGCGAATGGCAGACGCGAGCTCTGCAACCTGCCGCTGTCCGCCCGCAAAAGACATGCCGGCACAAGTTTCACATCCCATCACCAAAAGGCGGTTATAGCCCTTGGTCATCTTCTCAATCTCTTCAAATTTTTTCTGCTCTAACGTGATCATACACTCTCTTCCTTTACTCTGAGCTTGCTTGTACAGGCTCCTCGATTCTACGGATCAGCCCGTCAATCAATTCTTTATCAATTATTCCCTTCTCGGGTATATCGCAAACCTCAAGACGGGCTCCGTCAATGCCCAACGCATCCAGCAGGGTCCTGGCATGGGCTATTCGTCGTTTGACCCTGTCTGCTGTCTCTGGAAAGGGATCCGTATCTGGCGGGCACCCGGCAAGAACCACGCCATCAGCCCCGGCTTCAAAGGCCTTCAAGATATCACACGTGTCAATTCTTCTGAGTCCAAAGACCATCACGGGCAGGATATTGGGATAGTCTTGTCTCAGGCTTTCCACATCGCTGGAACGGAAGTCTCCGTGCAGGTCGAAAAAACCCACAATCATGGGCTCCGCCTGCTGTGACCTGCTGATCGCCTGTTCTATCTCCAGGGCAATCTTGCTGCGGGGATTGAGACTGATGTCAATAGCCCAAACCGGGCATTCAAGGACGCACATCCCGCAAGCCTGGCAAGCAAAGGGATCGATGGTAATCTCTCCCATCTTGCTGGTAGTCGGTATGCCGAGCGGACAAACCCTCACACAGGTGAGACAGGAGACGCATTTCTCTTTGTCGATCCTTGCCCCGAGAAAACAATGGAGGCACCTGAGGGCTTCCTTGGTCGCAAGGTCTTCGGAAAGGACGGCGTCTACCTCATCAAAACCTTTGAGCCTGTCCTCTGCTAGAAGACTGATTTTGCCGCATCTCGCAAAGTTCCTGGTCTTCTCAATGAGAGCCGGAGAAAGCTTTTCCCTTTCTACCTCCTCTACCGGTTCAACAGTAGGCAGGGGCTCTCCTCTCAAATAGAGATCTATGGAAATAGCAGCCCGTTTGCCAGCAGAAATCGCCTCAACAACGGTGGCCGGCCCGGTAACTGCATCGCCTCCGGCAAAGACCCCTGGCTGGGTAGTTACCAGTGTATAGGGACCTTTCACAATAATGCGTTTTTTTCTTTCAGTAAGCTCCAGTTTGTCAGCTACAAAAGAAGAGTCAGGTGCCTGCCCGATTGCCGCAATTACCATGTCCACATCAAGGGTAAATTCAGATCCCGGCACAGGCTTTGGACTTCTGCGCCCACTGGCATCAGGTTCACCCAACTCGTTCTTCATCAATTTCAAGGCCGAAACCTTGCCGTTTTGTCCCAGGATTTCAAGGGGGGAGGTCAGGTAAGCAATCTGAACTCCTTCGTGGACAGCCTCCTCGATTTCTTCCTTGGCGGCCGGCATCTCGTCTTCGGATCTTCGATAGACAATATGAACGGTTTCAGCGCCTATGCGCAGCAGGCAACGGGCCGAATCAACTGCAGTGTTACCCCCACCGATCACAGCCACCTTCCTCCCTGTATTGGGATTTTGCCCCTGGTTGACAGCCCGCAGGAAGGAAACGGCAGAGACCACTCCCTCGAATTCATTCTCCCCGGTAATTCCAAGCTTCTGGTCTTTGTGGGCGCCGATCGCCACAAACACCGCTTTGTATCCCTGCTCGGACAGGTCGGTGAAATTGATTTCTTCACCGATACGAACCCCTGTCTTGACTTCAACACCAAGATCCAAAATGGCCTGGATCTCTTCGTCCACCACATCTTTGGGCAAACGATATGCAGGAACGCCCACCCTCAACATGCCGCCCAAAACCGGCAGGGACTCAAAGATAGTGACATGGTGACCGAGCAGAGCCAGATCATGGGCGGCCGCAAGCCCTGCGGGCCCTGAGCCGACCACCGCAACCTTGTGCCCGTTTGACTTGTCCGGCAAGGTCGTATCATTCCTATCCTTCCAGGCCCTGTCAGAGGCAAAGCGTTTTAGCGCAGCTATTGCAATCGGTTCGTCTACCTGTCCTCGCTTGCAGGCCGCCTCGCAGGGATGCGTGCAGATGCGGCCACATACGCGAGGCAATGGATTGAGCTTTCTGATAGAAGCGTATGCTTCTTCAACCCTTCTTTCAGCGATGAGCTGCACGTATTCCCGCACGTCTGTCAAAATAGGACAGGCCACACTGCAGGGGGGGCGCTCCATCGCGTTTATGGAATTTGTGTCACTCATGAATCACTTTTACAAATCACGTCTCATGGCCATGTCAAAGAGGACTCTTTCTTTCTTTTCCTGAATCCCCAGGGCCTCACGCGCCTTGTCAATATGCCTGATCATCATCTGTGCCATCTCAACGGGATCCTCTTCAACGGCCCACATGCCGCCGTACAGTTCTTGTATTTCCCTGAAGAGGAAGTCGGTAAGAACCTTACTACCCGTAGTTGGAAAGGTCCTGCCGAATACAACATAGACGCCGCTTGTCACAAAGTAGTGGCCAATCGATATGGCCTTTTCACTCATCCATTCCGGCGCGCAACCGGCCGCAGGGACTTGGCTGATGTCATCGCCGAGGCCCCCTTCCTTGACAATCGCTGTGGCAGCAATCAAGATGCGGCTGTTATCCACACAGGAACCCATGTGCAAAACAGGCGGCAGCCCAACGGTCTCGCACACCTCTCTCAGACCCGGACCTGCCAGTTCCGCTGCCTCAGGTCTGAGCAAGCCCTCCCGGCCGCAGGCAGTGGCCGCGCATCCGGTAACAAGCACGAGCACGTTGTTGGCAATCAGTTCCTTGACTACCGTAGTGTGCACCTTGCCGGACTCCACGCGGCAGCTATCGCACCCGACTACTGCACCCACACCGCGGATCCGGCCGTTGATGATATTGTCATTTAGGGGCCGGTAGGAGGCACGGAAGGTCCCACCTAACACATAATTGATAGTTTCGTGGCTAAAACCAGCGACTACGTCCATCTTGCGGTCAGGAATACGTACCTTTTGCCTTTGCTTAAACCTGCCGATGGCTCGAAGGGTGAGTTCTCTTGCATTCTCAAGTGCATGGTGATGGTCAAATTCAATGTGCGTGGCACCGGGGATCATAGCTCGGGGCGAGGTGGTGATCAACTCGGTATGGAAACATTTTGCAACATCTGCCAGGCCCTGCATGATACACTGCACATCGACCAGCATGGCCTCAACAGCGCCGGTGGCAAGCACTACCTCTTGCTGAATAAAGCTGCCTGCTATGGGGACCCCATGGCGCATCAGCACCTCGTTTCCCGAACAGCACACGCCCGCCAGGTTGATTCCTTTTGCCCCCACTTCCTGAGCTGCTGCCACGATTTCCGGCTCCTGAGCTACCATGGCCATGGCTTCCGGCACCTGGGGTTCATGGCCGTGGATTACAATATTTACCTTATCTTCGGAAAGGCAGCCAAGGTTGACCACCGTTCGAATAGGCACGGGAGTGCCGAACATAATGTCCTGGAGTTCCGTGGCGATCATCGAAGCACCCCAGCCGTCGGCCAGGGCACAACGGGTGGACTGGAAGATGAGGTTCTTGTAATGCTGATCGGTCCCCATGTGGGTGCGGTGCATGATCTCCACCACCTCCCGGTCAACTCCTCTGGGAAGGACTCCTAACTTTTTCCACAACGCCTGCCGCTTTGCAGGGGCCCGGGTAGTCATTACAAGGGTGCCTTCCTGCTGGCCAAATTCAGCAAGGACCTTTTCCCCCAGCTCGATAGCAATATCTTCTTTGCTCCGGCCTTCAGTCTTGACCTTGTAAAGTT
>JAIWEZ010000034.1:0-12870 GCA_048631945.1 Gammaproteobacteria bacterium
TCAGCGTAAGACCCCTCACCAACCACCCACGTACACCTTCAAGCCCTCTTAAATGATCCTGCCGCAAAAAAGCCCCTCGGCCTGATCCAGTGTCATCCGATTATTGAACGTTTCCATTTGTCTGCGCAATGTGATAGCCAAAGATCATAATTATCAAAGCCCCCCCCACTTATAACTCGTTTCAATCATACCACTGGTGAGCCTCCTCTGTGGGAATGGAGTGTGCTGTTGTGCCCCTAAAAAGGATCGAGGTTAAGGTCGAGCTACTGAAAAAGATTGCCAAGGCCATAAGGGAGGCGAAAGAGGCCGGTGTGACTAACCCTGAAGCCCTCATAAGAAAAATCCTGCATTCAAGATCAAGTTACAAAGAATGAAAAATCAAAACATATTGTAATAACTGAACATATATTGCGCCGCCTAATTGAAATCGCTTTTATTTGTACGCAATCCAACGCAAAAGGAACTTTTAGAAGCACTTCCGGGGCCTCCGTGACATTTGGACATTCAGGAAGTTTTGGGGGGACGCTCATTACCCGATGGGAGAGGACTTCTACCAGAGGCAACTTTTCGAAAATATCGAACAGTTCAAGGATGCCGGGCACATTGTTCAAATCGGCCAGGGGAAGGGCACGTTTTATAAGTGCATACGCTGATATATGCGCTCTGCGCGCGTATATATGCGCGGTGTGCATAACGGATATTTGTCATATTCACAGATAGATAGCGCTTGCACAAACCGTTCGCGCATGTGGGGGTGCGCGTAAACCCAGCCCGATTGGCGGAAGCGAAAAGCGACGCTGGACCGCATCAGGCTCTCTTAATGTTCAATAGACGAAAGATGATGCCGTTGTTAGTAAATCATTCAAAATACTTACAATGCCCTGAGCCTGCCTTTGCCCTTGCCCACAGTCAAGACGTTAGTCGTCTTCGAGGTTAACAATTTCCCCTGCCACATGCTGGTAGGCCACACTCAGTTGTGTGCGGTGATGGGACACGGCTTCTCCTACCACGGATAGCGCCTTGTCAGGGTCGTTATTGGTCTCGCTGATGTGGGCCAGGATTACATGTTTAAGTGCGGAGTGGGAGACCTTTTCTAAAAGGTCGCGAGATTCCTCATTGGAAAGGTGACCAAGCCTGCTTTGAATCCGCTGTTTGACGTGCCATGGATAAGGCCCTTCTTCTAGCATTCTTCGATCGTGATTTGCCTCCAGGACTATGAGCTTGCATCCCTTGAGGTGATGACAAACCAACTGCGTTGCTACTCCCAGATCAGTGGCAATTCCGATTTTTGTTAAGCTATTTTTTATCGTAAACCCTAAGGAATCTGAGGCGTCATGTGAGACTGAAAAGGGATGAAAAGAGAGGCCCCCTATGGAGAAGGCCTCCCCACGGTTAAGTCTGACGGTTTCATATAGGGCTCCGAGCTGAGTTTTAGCTGTAGCAAGCGTCGGTTCATTGATGTATACAGGTAGCCCGTAACGCCTTGAAAGCACACCTACGCCGCGAATGTGATCAAGGTGTTCATGAGATACGACAATCGCATCAAGTCGTTTCGGGTCAAGCTTTCTTGAATGAAAACGCCGTTCAATTTCGACTGCAGACAGTCCTGCATCTATCAGAACAGAGGTCTTTCCGTCAGAAACATAGACGGCGTTCCCCTTACTCCCGCTGGCCAGTACGCAGACTCTAAACCCCTGTATGCCCAAAGCCACCCTCATTGCGATCTGTTTCTTCAAGGGCATCTACAATTTGCCATTGCATTTGATAGGCCTTCTGAATGACCATCTGGGCAATCCTGTCACCACGACGGATGGTATATGGTCTTTCTCCCAGATTGATGAGAGCAACCTTTATCTCACCTCTGTAATCAGCATCAATGGTGCCTGGAGCGTTGATGATACCGATGCCGTGCTTAAAAGCAAGGCCACTTCGAGGACGAATCTGTGCCTCAAAGCCTGGAGGAAGAGCGATAGCTATTCCTGTGGGAATCACCATTATTGAACCCACATTGATCTCCTGTTTTTCTTTGATAGCAGCGCAGAGATCCATCCCGGAGGCTTGAGGGGTCATATAACGAGGTAGGGGCAAATCTGAATCTTGTTCCGGGTGAAGGCGACAGATCTTGACCTTGGGGGAGTTGTTAGGCATTTGCATTTAAAAGGTTAACATGTCCTCGTAGGAAACTTTTTCATCTATAGGCCCAAGGAGTGCCAGGGAGACAGCATTGTCTTGGCAAGCCTCACATGCCAGTCTCAATATATCTTCGGCCGTAACCTTTTCGATATTATCTACTATCTCTTGCAGGGGGACATGGCGGCCAAAATTGATCTCGTTGTGAGCAAGGCGAGTCATCTGGTTATCAGTGCTTTCAGCGGCTAGATACAATCCGCCCTTTAAGTGTTCTTTAGCGTTCTTGAGTTCAGAATCATCTATCGGTTTTTCCTTAAGGCGAGTCATCTCCTTTGCGATGAGCTGAAGAACCTCTTGAGTGTTCGACTTTTCCACCCCCACATAAACACCTAAAAGTCCGGTGTCAGAATACGATGAGGCAAAGGAAAAGATTGCGTAGGCAAGGCCACGGCGTTCCCGGATTTCCTGGAATAGCCGGGAACTCATGTTGCCGCCCAGCACGACATTGAGAAGGACACAGGCATGACGCCGCGGATCTGTAGTGTGGACACCCTTTGCGCCGAGACAAATATGGACCTGCTCTAGATTTTTTGGGTGAACGGTCGCCACCCAATCCATGGTCGGCTTTGCACGCTCCGGGAAGTTATTCTCCCTCCGATCCACTTCAAAAGCCCGAGCTATCAATTCTACAAAAGATACGTGCTCCAGGTTTCCGGCTGCTGCGATTACAATCCGCTCAGGCTGGTACGCGCGGCCGAAATATTCCTTTATTGTATTGGAATCGAACCTTGTAACGGTCTCAGGGGTTCCGAGTATGGAACGTCCCAATGGATGGCTTCCCCAAACAGCTTGGGCCAACAGTACATGGACGTGCTCATCAGGCGTGTCCTCTACCATTTTTATTTCCTGAAGAATCACCTGGCGTTCCCGTTCTACCTCACCGGGATCAAAAACGGAGTTCAAAAAAATGTCTGACAAAAGGTCTACCATCGTATCCACGTGGGTGTCCATGACTTTGGCATAATAGCAGGTGTTCTCTTTGCTGGTGAAGGCGTTACATTGACCGCCGATGGCGTCAAACTCTTTGGCAATTTGATGGGCGGTTCGCCTTTCGGTCCCCTTGAAGATCATGTGCTCGACGAAGTGGGATACCCCCCCCTCTTCAGCCTTTTCATCACGGGCGCCTACATTGACCCACACCCCCATTGCAACCGACCGGACTTGAGGTACCTGTTTGGTAACGATTCTAATGCCGTTGTTCAGGAGCGTTTTGTTATAACCGTGTGGCATGCTTTTTATTCCCCCATAGCGGCCTTTCGGCTGAGGCGAATCTTGCCGTCACGATCTACTTCAAGAACCTTGACCATGACCTTGTCACCCTCCCTCAGAATATCAGTTACCTTATTGACGCGCTTTGAATCGAGTTGGGAGATATGTACCAGCCCGTCGGTTCCCGGAAAGATCTCTACAAAGGCCCCAAAGTCCATGATCTTGCGAACAGTCCCCTCATAGATGGCTCCAACATCGGGCTCGCGAACAATTTCCCGGATCATCTTGAGGGCCTTTTCACTCGATGCTTCATCAACACCAAGGATCTTTATAAGGCCGGAATCATCTATATCAATCCGGCTATCGGTTTCCAACTGGATAGCCCGGATCACTTTGCCACCAGGGCCGATGACATCCCTTATTTTGTCAGGGTTGATCTTTATGGACAGGAGCTTGGGCGCATAGGGGGAAATTTCAGGCCTGGGCTCTTTGATGGTTTCTTCCATTTTGTCCAGAATAAAAAGGCGGCCCTTGCGCGCTTGGTCGAGTGCCTTTTGCATAATAGGTTTAGATAGGCCTTCAATCTTGATGTCCATTTGAAGAGAGGTAATCCCCTCGCGTGTGCCGGCTACTTTGAAGTCCATGTCCCCCATGTGGTCTTCATCGCCCAGGATGTCAGACAGTATCCGCACGTCATCCCCTTCCTTTATGAGCCCCATGGCAATGCCTGCAACAGGAGCTGTGGTTGGAACACCGGCATCCATTAGGGCAAGACTGGAGGCACAAACTGTGGCCATGGAAGAAGATCCGTTTGATTCCAAAATCTCCGATACTACGCGGATCGTGTAGTCAAAATTATCCCGGTCCGGCAAGATCTTTTCCACGGCGCGAGTGGAAAGCCCACCGTGTCCGATTTCCCGCCGACCAGGGCTTCCGAATCGCCTTGCTTCTCCAACGGAAAAGGGGAGAAAGTTATAATGAAGCATGAAGGGCATGAAGACATTTCCGTCTAGGGTTTCAACCCGCTGCTCATCGCTGGTGGAACCAAGGGTTACAACGGCAAGGGCCAGGGTTTCGCCGCGCCTGAAAAGGGCTGAGCCATGGGTCCGGGGCAGCAATCCCACCTCAGACGTGATGGGACGAACCTCGTCGAACTCACGGCCATCTATGCGACTGCCTTCAGCGACGGCAAGGTTACGCATGATATGGCGCTCAAGGTTGTGAAACACCTCATCAACCTGTTTCTCGCGACCGGCATACCGATCTCCAACGGCCGTCACCAAATCAGCTTTTACACGCTTCAGCGTGTCACGGCGTTTGAGTTTTTCAGGGACCATTATTGCTTCCTTGATCCCCTTGGCAGCCAAAAGCTCAACATCTTTGGCCAAGGTCTCGTCTATTTCACGAACAGGAGCGGAACGCTTTGGCAGACTTACAGCCTCCTTGAGTTTTACCTGTAGCTCAATAATTGGTTGTAAGGCTCTGTGGCCGAAGAAGATTGCTTCCAACATATCTTCCTCTTTGACAAAGAGACCTCCTCCTTCTACCATGACCACAGCGTCCTTGCTCCCTGCAACGATCAGATTGATATCACTTTCTTCCAGTTCTTCACGGGTAGGGTTGACCCTGAAATCACCTTTTATGCGACCAACACGAACGCAGGCTATCGGTCCGGCAAAAGGAATGTCAGACATCTCCAAGGCTGCCGAGGCGCCTGTCATGGCCAAAATATCCGGATCATTTTCATTATCTACGCAGAGCACCGTGGCGATGACCTGGGTCTCATATCTGTAGTCTTTTGGGAAAAGAGGTCTGATCGGCCGATCTATGATCCGTGCGGTGAGGGTTTCTTTTTCGCTCGGCCGTCCAATCTCTCTACGAAAGTAGTTGCCGGGAATTCTGCCGGCCGCATACCCTTTTTCCTTGTATTCGACAGTCAAAGGGACAAAATCAATTCCCTCTCGGATTTCATCCGTGGAGACAACGGTCACCAAAACCATGGTCTCCCCATAACGGACCATGACAGCGCCACTAGCCTGTAGTGCCATCTTTCCTGCTTCTATACTGAGGGTGCTATCACCCACCTTTGCCTTAAAGGATACTTCCATTTTTGTTCTCCTCAGGATTCGTTGTTAGCGATTCCTTGTTTGTTGTCCTATTCTTGACTCATCTCGGGGTTGTGCTCTGCGAGCCCCGCGGGCCGCAGACCAGGCGGCTTGGATTCGAAATGCCTATTTTAAAGCCGTCAGGTGCAACCCTGCGCCTTGCGTGACATTCACGAATTTATTTTCTAAGCCCTAGAGCCTTAATAACTTCCCGGTAACGCCTAATATCCTTACTCTTCAGGTAGTTTAGCAACCTGCGTCGCTGTCCTACCACTTTGAGCAAGCCCCTTCTGGAATGATGATCTTTGCGGTGGATCTTGAAATGCTCGTTTAGTTGGCTGATACGCTGAGTTAGAAGGGCAATCTGGATCTCTGGCGATCCCGTATCTGTTTCATGGAGTTTGAACTGATCTATCAACGCTTTTTTTTCCTCTACTGCCAAAGCCACTTTTTAGACCTCCTGTTTTCGTTATTCGATTGATCATTCATGATTTGGAATTTTCCCTGGCCCAGACCTGGTTTTCAAGGGCTACAGCTTATTTCGCGGATGTCGCGCCAGGGCGGGCAATCGACAATCCTTTCGGCGGTTCATGATTCAAGAGATGGAAATACACAGGCATATGGATACACACCATTCTTCTTGTTTGAACTCATGACGGCAATTAGGTTGCCCTCGGTATCGGTTACCTTTATCCACGGACAAGTCCGGCGGAGGCGGTCAGAAGCAATTTCGTCCTGAGTCATTGGATGACCATATTGAATCTTTTGCACAAGCTCATCATCTGCTGAAAAACCTGGAATCCCCCTCAAGGCAACACTCATCGGTATTATGTGGTTTGAGATTTCCCCTGTTGCGTTAAGCATCTCCAAATCATTCAGAGAGATGGCTTCACTCAAGGTGAAACCGCCACTTTCGATTCGACACAACTCGGTTAAATGAGCACCGCACCCCAGGGTATCTCCGATATCAGCGCACAATGTGCGAACATAGGTTCCGGCGCTGCAGCACACCTCAAAACGGATATGGGGCAGGCTGATGTCAAGTGCCTCAAGCCCATAGATGGAAATACGTCTGGGTGGTTTTTGTACGAAAGTTCCCTGCCGGGCCAGCTTGTATAGTGGCACCCCATTGTGTTTGAGGGCAGAATACGCTGGAGGATTCTGGTGTCTCACTTCCAAAAAGCTGAATAAGACGCTGTGCACATCGCGATCCGTGACCTTCAAGTCGGATTCCGTTGAGAGAACCCGGCCTGTGAGGTCCTGGGTGTCGGTTCTAATCCCAAGCCTCATGACTCCTTCATATCGCTTTTTCCCATACACAAGAAATTGTGCAAGGCGTGTAGCCTTATTTATACAGCAGACGAGCACGCCGGTGGCAAATGGATCGAGAGTGCCGGTGTGGCCTACCTTCTTGACTTTCAAGATCCTCTTTACCTGAGTGACCACCTGGGCAGATGTCATATCCGGCGGTTTGTCTACAACGATAATCCCGTTCATCTACCCCGTTTGATTCCCATTACGTATTGCCTTCAAAACCTTGTCAACCCTGGTCGCCCGATCAAAAGATTCGTCATAGAGGAACTCTAGCTCGGGAATGTATCTTAGTTTAAGGCGGCTACTTAGTTTCCGCCTTAGATATCCTGAAGCACTCTTGAAGCCGGCCATGACATCTAACTTACGTCCTCCTTCGGCAACGCTGAAATAGACCCGTGCCGAACGGAGATTGTCGGTTATGCTCACACGCATGATGGTGACAAAATCCAAACGGGGGTCCCTGATCTCTTTCTGCAGGAGATCAGATATTTCCTTTTGTACCTGGCCCCCTACTCTGTCGGCCCGCTTGAAGTGGATCACAGGTTGATGATCTCCATTTCCGAGTCGATGATTTCAGCCACTTGCATGGCTTCAACAAAGTTTAACGCCTTGTCTAACTTTGAATTGATCCGTCGGCGATCATTCCCTACAAAAGCCAGGCCTATCTCTGCACGCTGGTGGCTGTCATTGGCTCCAATCTCCGCCACTGACGCATTGAAGGTGTTTTGAAGACGAGCGATCACACTTTTCACTACCTTGCGTTTGCCTTTTAATGAGGTATTTCCAGGAATCCTCAAAACGATTGTGCTGATTCCGACAACCATCACGATTGGATTGCGGATTGCGGATTGCGGATTGCGGATTTATTTCGCAATCTGGAATCCGTAATCGGTACAGGGGGTCTCAGAAACATTGTTCCAATTCCAACAATCATCACGGCTGATTTTGGATTGTACGTTTGGGGTTCATTCCGCATTCCGAAATCCGCATTCCGAAATTCATTCAAGGACAGGTTTGACCTCTTCCATTTCGTAACATTCAATTATGTCCTTGATCTTTATATCATTGTAGTTTTCGATGCCAATGCCGCATTCGTAGCCGCTTTGTACTTCTTTGATGTCATCTTTGAAGCGACGCAAGGAGGCTATCTTTCCGCTATAGACTACAACTCCGTCGCGGATGAGCCGGGCAGGCTGGCCACGTTCGAGTTTCCCTTCGGTCACATAGCTACCCGCAATGGTTCCTACCTTCGGGATATTAAATATTTCCCTGGTTTCTGCCCGTCCCACGATATGCTCCTTGTACGTGGGCTCCATCAGGCCTACCATTGCCCCTTTAATATCGTTAATAACATTGTAGATCACGTCATAGAATCGGATATCTACATCTTGCTCAGTTGCCAGGTCACGTACCTTGGGATTGGGCCGGACATTAAAACCGAAGACGATAGCGTTGGATACCGCGGCCAGCATAATATCCGACTCTGTGATCGCCCCAGTGGCAGAATGGACTATGTTGACCTTTACCTCTGTTGATGCAATCTTTAGTATGGCTTCTGTTAAGGCCTCGACAGATCCCTGCACGTCGGCCCGGAGGATTATGTTCAGGTCCTTGACAAGGGCAGCTTCCATTTGTTCATGGTATTTTTCCAGGGTCAACCTGCTACTCTGTGCCAGCTCGCGCCCCCGATGCTTCTGGGTACGATGGGAACTTACTTGTTTTGCCACCTTCTCGTCAGCCAAGGCCATAAAGTCGTCACCAGCCATCGGAACCCCGGACAGACCTTGAATCTCGACCGGCATGGATGGCCCGGCGCTCTTTAGACCTTCGCCCCGATCATCAAGCATAGCTCGAACTCTTCCATGAAAAAGTCCACATATGACTGCATCACCGGCATGAAGGGTTCCCCTTTGAACCATTACCGTGGCTACCGAACCCCTACCAGGATCAAGCTTGGCCTCAATAACATGTCCCAGTGCAAGTTTGTCAGGATTTGCCTTCAATTCCAGAACCTCTGCCTGGAGGAGAATCATTTCCAGAAGTTCATCGATCCCTTTCTCTTGCTTAGCCGACACATTCACAAAGACGGTATCACCACCCCATTCCTCGGGGGAGAGGCCGTGTTCTGCCAATTGGCGTTTCACCCGCTCAGGATCTGCCTCTGGTTTGTCAATCTTGTTTACGGCTACCATAATAGGCACACCGGCCGCCCTGGCATGGTTGATAGCTTCAAGGGTTTGAGGCATTACCCCATCGTCGGCCGCTACTACCAAAACAACCAGATCGGTTATTTCCGCCCCCCTGGCACGCATAGCCGTGAATGCCTCATGGCCGGGCGTATCAAGGAATACTATCTGCCCCTTCTTGAGGGCTACATTATAGGCTCCGATATGCTGGGTGATGCCGCCTGTTTCGCCATCGATGACGTTGGTTTGCCGTATGACGTCCAACAGAGATGTCTTGCCGTGGTCAACATGTCCCATAATGGTCACCACAGGCGGTCTGGGTTTCAATTTTTCCGGCTCATCCTTTTCAGCACTTATGAGACTCTCTTCCTCGAAAGAGACCTTTTCGACTTCGTACTCGAACTCGCTTGCAACCACACCGGCAGTTTCAAAATCGATAGCCTGGTTCAGAGTGGCCATGACACCAAGAGCCATCAATTCCTTGATTACTGCACTCGCCTTTACTCCCATCCGCTTGGCTAAATTTGATACCACAATTACTTCGTCGATCTTGATACGACGTTTGATGGCCTTGGGGGTGGTAATCAATGTTTTGTCGCCTTTGATTGCCACCTTTCCTTTGCGCTGCTTGCGGCCCTTACGGGACCTTAGAGCTTTTTCATCGTAGAGATCCGATTTGTCCAGGACTTCCTTTTTTCTAAAGGTGATCTTTTTCTTGAAGAACTGCTCTCGTTCTTCCGGTTTGACGGGTCTCTTTTTTTCCTTCTTCTTGGCTTTGAGCTTATCGGTTGCCGGCCTTTCTTCTTTGGGCTTGGGAACAACCTTCAGGTGTGTTGCGGGTTTTGCCTTTTCTTTGACCGGCTTAGCCCGCTCCTTTTGGGAGATGACATCGGCAACCGGTTTGACTTCCGGCATTTTAATGATCTTAGCCGGTCGTTCCTTTTTTGCCTTTGGTTTCTTCTTTATCCTGGCTTTTTTTGCCGACTTTGCCTTTTCAGGCTTAGCCTCTACCTCCACGGGTTCAGAAACAGCCTCCTTACTCGTTTCCACTGCAGTACTGGCAGCAGACTTTTCAGGTTCAACAATCTTGGCCACCTTTTCCTTGGGGACTTCATCGGACACAGGGGGAACAATCTGATCCGGCATTACCTCGGGTGTTTCTTTTTCTGTGAGCTCGGATGGTACTTCACCCTCTACCTTGGCAACAGGAGTAATCGCTTCTGCTTCCGGTTTCTTTTCGATTACCTTTCTCCGCCTTCTGATAATTGTGCCTTTGATTCGTTTCTCAGTTACTATTTCTGACTTGCCTTGGAAAAGCGCTTCTTTGATGCCAGCAACTGCTTCTTCATCTATGACACTCATGTGGCTTTTCGCGGCTATATTGATGTCTTTTAGCCTATCCAGAAGCAACTTGTTGGTCATATTAAGCTGTTTGGCAAGTTCGTAAATTCGAATTTTTGCCATTCATTTCTCCCTGCTTTGAGTATCCGGGCAATACTACACCCATTTCTTCTTCCTGGTTATGAGCCCATCGTGAGCAAGGCGAACGATATTTTCTCCTCAGGTCCAGTTGTCTCACCCGGGATCTTTCGCATCATCCGCAGCCCCCTCAGGGCTGCTCTGGCCGGCCATTTCTTCAGATATGTCTTTATCGTTTTTCTTATAGTCGTTTTCATCCATCATCTCGATGGCCTCTCTGGCCGATTCCAACAGAGTTTGCGCTTTTTTCTCGCTGATTCCTTTAATCTGAAGCAGTTCCTCAGTAGAGGCATTGGCAAGTTCTTCAATTGAATAGAAACCTTGTTCGTAAAGGGCATCGGCTGTGCTGGACCCTACCCCTGGAAGACCCATCAAGGAGTCATAGCCGATCTGCATGGCACTGCTATAGTCGGTTTCACTCTTCACATCGATGCTCCAGCCTGTTAACCTTGAGGCAAGGCGCACGTTTTGTCCTCGTCTCCCAATGGCCACTGACAAATATTCATCCGGTACAATTACCTCCATTAACCGGTTGACTTCGTCAATCACAACCCGGGAGATCTCGGCTGGTGACAAGGCATTGCATACGAACTTTGCCGGGTCACTATGCCAAGGAATGATATCAATCTTTTCTCCTTTCAATTCGTGAACCACACTTTGAACCCGTGTCCCTTTCATGCCAACACAAGCGCCTACAGGATCAATATCCGAATCATTGGATGCCACGGCGATCTTTGCGCGACCGCCTGGTTCGCGGGCTGCTGCCATAATCTCTACGATTCCCTCGCTAATTTCCGGCACCTCGGTCTTAAACAGCGTTACCAGGAACTGCGGATGACTTCGAGACAGTATTACCTGAGGGCCGCGGGACTCTTCAAGCACGTCTAATATGTAGGCCCGAATCCTCTCCCCACGACGACAGGTTTCCCTAGGAATCTGCTCGCCTACAGGGAGAATCCCTTCGGTCCGGCCTAGGTTGACGATAATGTCCCGTTTGTCTATCCTTTGAACTATCCCGTTAATGATTTCCCCTTTTCTATTGGTATAACTTTCGTAGACTACACTCCGTTCGGCATCTTTCATTTTCTGTATGATAACCTGCTTTGCCGACTGTGCAGCAATTCTCCCAAAGGTTGTTGCGTCCATCTTAGTCCCTAGGCTGTCTCCCACTTGACACCCTGGGTCAAGCTTACGTCCCTCTTCTATGTCTACTTCCAGTTCCGGTTCGGTGACCTTCTCAACCACGTCTTTGAAGAGGAAAACCTCAATTTCCCCCAGTTCTTCATTATAGTGGGCTTCGATATCTACCCTCGTTCCAAATTTTTTTCTGGCAGCGGACCTGAGTGCTTCTTCAAGAGTCTTTACGAGAATTTCCTTCTCAATGCCCCGGTCACGACTGACTTGTTCAATGACTCTTCTTACTTCCGAAATTAGCATTTTCGACACCTTCTTCTCCTATGAAAACGTCCAGTCGAGATGTGCCTTTACAATTGCTTCAAATGGGATAGCGACAGGCCGGTCGTCAACTAGAAGCCTAACCACGCCTTCTGAAAATCCAGCAAGCGTCCCCTTGAAATGCTTTTCCCCTTGCACAAAGCGATTAGTCTTGATAACCGCCGACCTGCCTTCAAAGTAGGCAAAATGTTTTGGCTTAGTTAATGGCCGGTCAATACCCGGCGATGAGACCTCAAGGTGATAAGGCTCGTCACAGTGCATTCTTGCGGCTAAGATGTCTCCCAATTGATTACTGATAACTGCACAATCGTCTAAGGTGACCCCCCCTTGTTTATCTATATAAACTCGCAAGACCCAGCCTTTGGGTTCTCTTCGATATTCCACGTCGATCAAGTTCATCCCTTCTGACTCCAGGAGCGGTTCTGCTAAGAGATCCACATCGGCGATAAATTTTTGGGCCCACTCATTCATCCAAAAAAAAAACGGGCCTTTGCCCGTTTCCCCCGCCACGGTCTATCTCAATAATCTTCTTATTAAACTACTTGAGAAAAAAACCAAAGGCAAAGATTATCGAAAATATCCACTGATCAAAGCAAATGCTTTATCCGCCTATGGCGGAGCCACAAAGACATTGCCTCAAAAAGGGAAAACGGCTAATCCCGCCGTAGGCGGGCCAAAATGGAGCGGGCAACGGGACTCGAACCCGCGACACCAAGCTTGGGAAGCTTGTACTCTACCAACTGAGCTACACCCGCTTCAACTCACAAAATCGCGAACTTAAATGAGCGGCTACTTTGCACAAAAAAGGAAATTCCCAAACACTTAATTTGGCAAGATATATTTTTTTTTATGGCTTGTCAAACATTTCTTAATTAGTGCCCATCCACGAATCGTAAAAACTCAATGGGCACAAGCGTAAGTTTCCAATTCAG
>JAIWEZ010000035.1:0-12847 GCA_048631945.1 Gammaproteobacteria bacterium
CGGCATTGCCGCTGTGATGAGAAGGCCGCACTCTGGGCATTTCCAGTAAGTCTGGTTGCATTGAGGACAGATATCCCCAACGAATTTACCTGAAGCTGTGTAGCCGCAGTGAGCACACACCCATTCTTTCTTTTTATCTTCCATGTTGTTTTCCTCCTTTTTACCCAACCTTAAATCGCCGCAGACGCAACGAATTGCTGACTACAGAGACCGAGCTCATGGCCATGGCGGCCGCTGCAAACACCGGATTCAAAAGGATCCCGAAGAACGGATACAGGACCCCGGCTGCAATGGGAATCCCCAGGCTGTTGTAAAAAAATGCCCAGAAAAGGTTCTGCTTGATTACTCGCATGGTCTGAAAAGAAAGCCTGATAGCTGCTGGAACCGATCGCAAATCGTCTCTGATCAGAGTTATGTCACTTGCTTCCATGGCCACATCTGTCCCTGCGCCGATGGCAATCCCGATATCGGCCGTTGTCAGGGCAGGCGCATCGTTAATGCCGTCTCCCACCATGGCGACCACTTGGCCCTGGGCCTGAAGCCGCCTTATCTCATCGGCCTTATCACCAGGAAGCACATCGGCATGTATCTGATCAATGCCGACAGCATCGGCAACGGCTTGGGCGGTTTTTTCATTATCTCCGGTGATCATGGCCACATTCAAACCCATGTCCTTGAGACTTAAAACCGTTTCATGTGCAGATGCCTTGGGTATATCTGAAAGGGCAATCAGGCCGGTAATCCGGCCTTCTTCGGCCACAAAGACACACGTCTTGGCCTCTTCGGCAAGCCTTTTGGCCTTATCAACGAAACCATCCATTGCCACGGCCTCTTTTTCCATAAGCCTGAGATTACCCAAAAGCAGCTTCTTACCATTAACGACTGCCCTGGCCCCAAGGCCTGACAGGGCCTCAAAATCTTCAACACGGTCAGGTTCCAATTGTTCTTTATGGCCTCTTTCAACAATGGCCTGGGCCAGGGGGTGCTCTGAAACAGCCTCAATGGAAATGGCTGTTTTCAAAACGTCGTTTTGCTGTATGCCTTCTGCTGTCAGTATGTCTGTAACCTCGGGCTCTCCCCTGGTCAGGGTGCCGGTCTTGTCAAAGACAATGGTGGTCAGCTTATAGGCCCTCTCAAGGCTCTCTCCACCTTTGATCAGAATGCCGTTTTCAGCCCCCAGTCCTGTGCCCACCATCACTGCAGTAGGTGTTGCCAGGCCCATGGCACATGGGCAGGCAATGATCAGGACCGATACAAAATTGAGCAGGGCACGGCTGAAGACCGGTTCTGGTACGAAAAAATACCAGATCAAAAAGGTCAGCACCGCGATACCAAAGACCACTGGCACAAAGACGGATGCCACCTTGTCCACCACTCGCTGGATCGGGGCCTTGGACCCCTGGGCCTCTTCTACAAGCCGGATAATTTGCGCAAGGGCCGTCTCCGCCCCTACCTTGGTTGCCCTGAACGTAAAGCTCCCGCTCTTGTTCAGGGTAGCTGCAAATACGTCACTTCCAGTTTCCTTTGCCACAGGAATGCTCTCCCCGGTGAGCATGGACTCGTCGATTGAGGATGACCCTGAGACAATTACCCCATCTGTGGGGATCTTTTCACCGGGCCGCACCAGGATCACGTCTCCTTTCATCACGGCCTCGATGGGGATGTCAATCTCCTTGCCATCCCGGATGACCCTTGCGGTCTTGGCCTTGAGCCCCATCAGCCTTTTGATGGCCATGGATGTCTTTCCTCTGGCCTTAGCCTCAAGCAGACGTCCCAGGAGAATGAGGGTTATGATCATGGCTGCACCGTCAAAGTATACGTGCGGGGCTATGCCGGCGCCTGCAAAAAAATGCGGAAAGAAGGTAGCCAGAGCAGAATAGAGAAAGGCCGACAGGGCACCAACAGCTACCAGGGTATTCATGTCTGTGGTCTTCTGCTTCGCGGCCTTGACGGCCCCGACATAAAACCGGCTCCCGACCCAGAATACGACCGGAGTTGTGAGCACGAAAAGGCAATAGAGCATGATCTGCCTGGGAACCGACCGGAGATATGGAAACCAGTACTGCATGGAACCCATGAAGATGATCACACTCAAGACCACGCCCACACTGAACTTGATCTTCAGTGCCTTAAGTTCCCTTTTCTGGGCAGCCTCAACAGGGTCTTCCAGAGTCGCCCCAAACACGCCCAGGAATTCATACCCGGCATCAGAAACCGTCTGCTTCAGAGCCTCCACACCGGCCCATTCCGGACCGTGAATTACCGTTGCCCTGGCTGTTGTGAGATTGACAGCGGCATCCTTGACACCGTCAACCGCTTTTAAGGCCAGTTCCACACGTCTCACACAAGCAGCACAGGTCATGCCTCCGACTGAAATAGTTGTCTTTTCGGATGTTGAGTGTGACTTCATCAGACAACTTCGTAGCCTGCCTTCTTGATCTTTTCTCTCACCAGGTCCATGTCAACTGGCTTTCCTTCAAAAAAGGCCTCACCCTTCTCAAGGTCCACCTTGACATCCTTGATCCCATCAATCTCATTCAGGGCCTTGGTGACGGCCATTACACAATGATTACAGGTCATCCCCTTTATCTTGATGGTGGCCATAGCGTTCTCCTTTTATAGTTCAATAGGGAATTTTTTCCTGAGGCCTCCTCTCTGGGATATGGACGTGAGGTACCTTATCCTCGTTCCATGCCTTTGAAACATAAAGGTTACAATAGCAACTCCCATACTCTTCCACGTCAGGGTTTCTATAAACGCAGGGGCATAAGATGTCCTTGTCCAGGTAGCGCTCCCCGGATGCCAGCCTGCAGGGGCAGGACATGTAGCCGTAACGTTTCTTATTTACAAGAAGTGCGTCAAGGAGATCGAAGACTTTTTCTTTGTCTCTGTTAAAATAGTAACCTTTCGGCTCTTGAACCTTTTTTAACGTCTCATACAGTCTTTCAACCTCATTCATAATCCAAGGGCCTCCTTGATCTCATCTTCTCTGTATCCAATAATGACCTTGTCTCCAATGATAATGGTGGGAAAGGAACACCGTGGATTCCATTTCTTCACGTCCTCAAGAATAGCGGTCCTTTCTTTTCCTTGAAGCAAATCCACATCAGTAAATTCATACTCCACAGCGCAGTCATTCAAAAGTGTTTTAGTGGCCTTACAATGGCTACAGGTACTGAGCGTATAGATTTTAACGGGTTTTTTCATCCCTAATTCCTCAGTCTTTCAACACGTTGTGATGAGATCTGAAAGGAAAAACCTTTCTGAACCAGTCAAATCTTACTGTCTTCTATAGCCCTTTATTGGGCCTATAAAAGCCGATAGGGATAGGCCCGTTTCGTCCATTCGCTTGAGGTGTGCTCGGCCTTTAGTTGCTCATAGGCCTCTTTAAGAGGCTTGGGATCATCTGTGGCTTTGTAACGGCACACACCACGCCAATAGATCGCCTCAGGCACCGAGTCGCTTTTTGGATATTCTGCCAGCAGTTTTTCGAGCTTTGTGAGTGCCTTATCGAATCGATCCGTTTCCAAATAGGACTTCCCCATGCCCAGCAACAGCGAAGGAATCAACTCTTCAGGGGCGAGAAAACCCACTGTCCGATGGTGCTCCTTGCCTTCGGTATCGAGGGTGATAAGGGTAGGTGTCCACTTGACATTGAAATCCGTGGATAGGGGCTGAATATCAAATTGGACCTGCAAGGGAATCATGTTATCGTTAATAAAGCTGATCACCTTCCCGTCTGGATACGTAACTGCATCCATCTGTTGACATCCAATTCAATCCGGATTGAAAAAACTAAGCAATATAACCCTGTTCTCAACCCGCGCCCGTTTCAGTGCGCCATCAATATCTGTTTCCCATTTGATGTTTTCTGCCATGACTATTCCCTTTCATCCATAAGTTTGGGTTTCCAAAAGGCTTTAAGTGAGTCTTGAGCTCATGTTCGCCTTTTTTCAAATCAACAAGCCAGGCCTTTTTTGTCTCATCTAATATGAATCTCCCTTCTAAATACAATTAAACGGTTTGAAGCCCTTTTTGGTCTTGCATCAGCCGGGCAATGGTCAGCGTCCTAAAACTAACAGCATGTAGACCCTCCAACCGGTCACAACCTGGGTCAAGGCGAGAATCAGAAGAACGAGATTGCTCAGGCCATGAATCAAGGGAAGGGCTGTTCGTTTCTTCTTGTTACGGTCCATGTATAGACCGGTCGTTCCACCGAAAATGATAAAGGTAATCATTACAAGGGCGACCTTACCGTGGACCCCGGTTATGAGGAACCCGTGCAAGTAAAGATATACCATGGTCATGCCCCCCATCATACCGCCCAGCAACGCCAACAGAGCAATCTTTCCCAGGAGCACATGCCGCTTCCATCTGAAAAGTGTCTTCTGATGAAGATGAAGGGACCGAAAGCGCTGAACCCCGAGGCAGAATACATACAAGGTCAACACTACAGCCGACAATTGAATGATCGGATGTATGACGAGCAAAACATGCCCCCTATGATGATGAAAACTGCATAAGTTGATGAACTCTCAAAAAGTCTCTTGTGAATGCCCAAATACTTACGCAGTGAACAAAATTGACTTCATGTTAAACCGTCGTCAAGTTCTGTCTTCAAAGCTGACGTTTACTTGAACTCGTGTACAAGTATAAAGTCGTTGCCGGCTCTGGTTCCGTGACAACCAATACAGCCCGCGGGTTTGCCAAAAGGCTTGGCATCACCCTCGGGTGTGTACTTTACCCAGAACCAGTCCCCGTCGTTGGGATTGTATCCATTGACCTTATACATCACAGTGATTGCCTTGAGTTCTTTCGCTTTACTGTAGTTTTCCTTTACCTCTATGGCTCCATACTGGACCGGGGGTCTTGGTGACTTCAGCGCACGGTCATTCACGTAAACCTTGTGTAACGGTCCATGGGGGGCACGGCCTGGTTGCATCCCCTGATGGTCAGGCCAGAAAGACCATTCCTTATATGGAGAAACTTTTGTGATATAATGCCACAGCTCTTCCGGATCTGCTCCGGGCATGTCCGCAAAGGCAACTGACCCGGACAGGAAACAAGCCGTAACGACTAAAACGCCAATAGTTGTTGCCACTTTTTTCATTATAGACCTCCTTTCTTCATGTGAAAAATCCTGAGTTCGCCTTCATTAAGGCCTCGTGAGATGGGATCAATGAAGTACTGTCTTTAACTCACTAACCTTGGTTATCGGTTTCTTGCAACTGTATTGCTCACACAGGTAAACCGTGGGTTGATGATCCACGGGTTGCATGGGTCCCACAAAGGGAGACAAAGTAGCAAGCCTTTTCCCCTCTGCCCCGTCCGGGCGCAGAAGCACGACCTTGTTGGGCAGGAACTTCCTCTGGACGACATTAAGCATGTCCCGCATAGTCTCTGGGGCAGGATCTCCAGCCATGACAATCTCCTGGCTTGGGCCGACCATGAAATCAAGGGCAACCAATAGTTGTGTGTAAGCCATGGGATGTTCTGTAACCTCTGCGGCAAAAACCCTAGTCAATTGGTCAGCTTTTTTCTCTAAATCTGTGTTCCCGGTGAGCCGACCAAGGCGCAAAAAGTTCAGGGCAGCTACTGAGTTGCCAGATGGAAGGGCCCCATCGTAGATCTCTTTGCTTCGCGTGATCAAAAATTCGTTTCCTTTTCCTGTAAAATAAAGCCCGCCACCTTCTTTATCCCAAAAAATGTCTATCATTTCCTGATTCAGGGCTATGGCCTCCTCAAGATAGAAAATCTTAAAGGTGGCCTCATACAGTTCGATCAGACCCCAAGTCAAAAAGGCATAATCATCCAGGTATCCCGGATAGGCTGCATCCCCTTGTCTGTAACGGCGAAGAAGCCTGCCACCGGCTGTTCTGAGGTTGCTCAAGATGAATTTTGCAGCGTCTGAAGCTACATCCACATACGCTTGATCACCAAAGACCTGGTATCCCTTTGCAAAGGCAGCGATCATGAGTCCGTTCCAGGAGGTCAGGATCTTGTCGTCTCTTAGGGGATGCACTCGTTTTTTTCGGATATCAAAGAGCCTGTCCCTTCCATCCTTGAGAGCTTTCTCAAGTCCTGTCAGATCCATGCCCTCTTTTGCCGCAAAGCTCTGGGTAGATACAGGCACATGGGGAATGCTTCGCCCTTCTTCAAAATTGCCTGCCTCGGTAATGTCATAGAAGCGGCAGAAGAGATCGCCCAGATCTTCCCCAAGGTGTTCTTTGACCTCCAGAGGAGTCCAGAGATAAAACAGTCCTTCCTTGCCTTGGCTATCAGCATCTTCTGCTGAACAGAATCCGCCCTCAGGCGTATTCATGTCGCGCAATACATAGGTGAATATTTCGTGCGCTACCTGGGCGAACTTGCCCTTCCCTGTTGTCTGATATGCCTCTATATAAGCCATGACCAGCAAAGCCTGATCGTAGAGCATCTTTTCAAAGTGCGGGACCAGCCACTTTTCATCCACTGAATAGCGATGAAAACCAAAACCGATCTGATCAAAGATGCCACCGCTTCTCATAGTATTCAGGGTCTTTTCCACCATCTCCATGGCCCTTGAATCGCCGCTCCGCTTGTACCATCTCAAGAGAAACATGAGGTGATGGGGTGTTGGAAATTTCGGTGCAGCGCCAAATCCACCCAAGATCGGGTCAAAGGTCCTTGCCAACTGGTCGTAACCCTTCTTCAAGGTCTCCACGTTTAAAGCATGAACCGACCTCACTGAATCTGACCTGGGCTGAATGGCGGTCGTAATATTCTCACTCGCTTTGACGATATGTGCCCGGTCATTTTGCCACATGGCGGCAACCTGCTTGAGGATATCCACAAAACCTGGCATTCCCATCCGGCTGGACTTTGGGAAATAGGTGCCTGCGAAAAAGGGTTTACCCTCAGGTGTCATAAATATGGAAAGGGGCCATCCTCCGCGACCTGTCAAAGACTGGCACACTGACATGTAAATCTTGTCCACGTCCGGACGTTCTTCACGGTCTACCTTGATAGCGACATAGGATTCGTTAAGGAATAGGGCAACTTCCTCATCTTCAAACGACTCGTGTGCCATCACATGGCACCAGTGGCAGGTGGAATAGCCTATGGACAGAAAGACAGGCTTGTCCTCTTTCCTGGCCTTATCAAAAGCCTCCTCACCCCATGGATACCAGTTTACAGGGTTCCCGGCATGCTGGATAAGGTAGGGGCTCTTTTCGTCAATCAGACGGTTTGAAGCTGTTTTTTGTCTTGCATCAGCCGGACACATGTAAACTCCTCGAACAAAAAAGTTACAAATAATCCGGTTACTACAGGACAAACCTAATCCTAAGCCTCACCATCTAGAACACATTGCTTAAAATCAATCTCATTTCAAGCCCCGTCAAGGATCTGCCGCTCATGCTCACCAAACCATGCGGCTGGATCAGAAAAATACAACTTCATATCAGACAGGGCAGCATGGTGACTCTTTTCCTCGGTGATCATCTGGTCGATAAACTCCCACTCCAGAGGATCGCCGGCATTTGCAAGGTGCTGCTGGTAAAAGGAAATCGCCCGAAATTCGAGGTCGATGCCAATATCAAGCGCTTCCAAGTCGCTGGTTTTGGGCGTGATCTCTGTTCCATGGGCAGACGCCATTTCTTTGAAAAGAATCCCCAGATCCTTGTGGTCAGGTTTTATCGACTTCCACTTCTCAGACCAGGCCTCACCTGCTTTCAAGGCTTCATAAATGTTAAGTATACGATCCATATGCATGCCCTCATCCTTCATGAGCATTTGAAATATTTCTCGCCCAAGCTCGTTCTGGCAGGTTGAAATGGCCATCTCGTAAAAGCTCTTTCCCTTCTTCTCCATCTCCAATGCTGTAGAAAGCATCTGTAAAGATCTGTCTGTTCCATTTGACATATTCGGCCTCCTTTCGTCCAACTCGAATCTAATCACTACTGACCCGCTATCCTTTTCACAAATCGTGCAGGTTGCGGTACTTGTGAACCATCACTTGTTCTGCATCGATAATTATCGGCCCTAACCACCATATTTTCCTTCGTTTCCGAAATGTCCACACAGGTCTAACGCATCAATGAGGGTTTTCATGTGTGTTTTTTCGGCCTGTGCGATGGACAGAAAAACATCTTGGGCCTCTTTGCTATCCGTCTGTTCAGCCATTGTCCGGTAAAGATCAAATGACGAATTTTCAATATTGAGTGCCAATTCTATGAGGTTCAGACAGGTGTTGCCCTCAATAGCTGCAGCGCGCTTGAGAATGTCAATCAAGTTCTCGCCGCCTTCAAGGATTTCTCCTTTCAGGTTTTCAAAGATGGTTTCAAATTCGGGCGGATCGCTTTCATTGTTTTTCCAGTACTGGTACACAGCTTTGGCATGGACTATCTCCTCTGTGGATAGTTGCCCAAATGTCTTCGAAAAAGGCTCTGAAACAAATCTGTCTTTAATATAGTTGTAAAATCGAAATGCCCCTTTTTCCAGGTCCATTGCGATTAAAAGGAGTTCGGAAAAGCCTTTTGACTTGTCAAAAACCTTTACCCTGGGATAATCAGGTACCATTCTATCGTCCCAGGCCATGATTCCACCTTCCAGGTTGTATATATCTTTATTGGATACCTTTTCTTCCACAGCAAGTGTTGCCGCTGCCTCAGAACGCCCGCCGCTGTGACAGTAAAAAATTAGATCCTTGCCAGAGGGCAGGTCAGAAAGGTTTGCCACCAGCTCCTTGATCGGGATGAGTTTTGCCCCTGGAATATGCCCCCGGACATATTCTTCGGGCTGTCGAACATCCACAATGAGGTAGTCACTCTCCTTGTTTTTTTCCATGTATTGCTTGAGTTTTTCAGGGCTCATTTCTCATTCCATCCTCTGCTACGAAATCAGGAGGTAAAATCAGTTATAGGATTTCAAATCTCGCCCCCTCCCCTATCCATATCCTTCCATAATCCTCTTGAGCATTACCCGGTCCACATCCCGCCCTACCAGAGGTCCTTGACTCAGAACGGGAAAGTGCTTTTCAAAAGAAGGCCGGTCGTTCCGGTAAATGATGCCCACAGGGATCTTGTCTCCCCACTCACGGGCCACCTTCATAGCCCCCTCCCAGTCCGTGGGATCGTATGCCTGGGGCAAGGGGTGACATCGATCCCTGTACCAGGCAAAGGTGTTGACCTTGTTGAAGGAGACACATGGCTGTAACACATCAATGAGGGCAAAACCTGGATGGGCTATTGCCTGCTGGATCAGCTCTGACAGGTGATCGATCATGCCGGAGAAACCACGGGCCACAAATCCTGCCTCCATGGCCACGGCCACAGCGATCGGGTTTAAAGGTGCCGAGGCCACGCCTTCCGGCTGTGCCTTGGTCACAAAACCCTCTGAAGTGGTAGGGCTGGCCTGGCCCTTGGTCAGGCCATAGACCTGGTTGTTGTGAACCAAGAGTGTTACATCGATGTTTCGGCGTATGGCTGCCAGAAAGTGGTTGCCCCCTTCCCCGTAGTTACACCCGTCGCCACTTTCAACAATCACTGTGAGCTTTGGATTGGCAAGCTTTGCACCAGTGGCCACTGGAAGCGATCGGCCGTGCAGTCCATTGAAGACATTGGCATTCAGGTAGTGGGGCGCCTTGGCAGCCTGCCCGATTCCGGAGACAAACAGGACCTCATGAGGCTCCAGTTGGCTGGCCACCAGTGCCTGTTTGACCGCCTTCAAAATCGAGAAGTTTCCACAGCCCGGGCACCAGGCTGTCTCGTATTCTCCGTAATCGTCGATGGTGACCATACTCATCTTCCCCTTCCACTCTCCTACCGGTTCAATTCCCGGAGAATTGATTCCGGTGTGAACGGCAGCCCATCATACCGAAGCACCTTTTTCTTGATTTCAAATCCTGTCTCTCGCCGGATCAGCCCGGCCAGTTGTCCGGTGGCGTTGCCCTCTATGCAGATCACCTGCTTTGCCTCCTGCAGGTGTCCCATGAATTGCTCCGGCACTAGGGGCCAAACCTGAGAGAAATGGAGCGTGGCCACCTTTTCTCCATTGGACCTTATGCGGGAAGCCGATTCATGCACTGCCCCTTTGCTCGATCCCCACGAGACCAATAGAAGGTCAGGGTTCCCGTCCCCTTCCATATCCGGAGGGATGACCCCGGCTCGGATACCTTCCCCCTTTTTTAACCGCTTTTCAACCATTAGCTTGCGAACAGAGAGATCTTCCGTAATGTGACCATCCTGAGTATGCTCATCGCTGTCGGCCACAACAAGATGTTCCGTTATCCCTGGAAAGAGGCGAGGCGAAACACCGTTTTCGGTGATCGCAAACCGCAGATATGGTAACGGACCAGTGTCCTCGCTTTCCACCTGCACTGGAGCCAGATTTTCCACGTCAAAGGGGAGCACAGCGCAATAGGAATCGGCCAGAAACTGATCGGTCAAAAGGAATATGGGGCCCTGATATCGCTCTGCCAGCTCAAATGCCCTGCGGGTGAGATAAAAGCATTCCTCTACTGTTCCGGGCGCAAAGATGGCCCGGGGAAACTCGCCGTGGCCGGCATGAAGCACTAACTCAAGGTCTTCCTGTCCTGTGCGCGTGGGCAGACCCGTAGCCGGGCCGGGGCGTTGGGCTACCACGACAACCAAAGGGGTTTCGGTCATGGCTGCCAGGCTGATCCCTTCCACCATGAGGGCAAACCCGCCACCGGATGTGGCTACCATGCTTGGCACACCAGCAAATGAGGCCCCTATGGCCATGTTTATGGCTGCAATTTCGTCTTCTGCCTGCTCCACAATCAACCCCATCTGTCTGGCATGGCCTGCCAGGTTCAGGCTGATGGAGGTAGAAGGCGTCATGGGATAGAATGCAAAAAACTTCAAGCCGGCAGAGAGGGAACCAAGGGCAATGGCCTCATTGCCGTTGAGCATCAAGCGCTGTGAGTGATTAATAACAGAGGGCAGCTTATGGACAGGTGCAGGCTGCTCGGAACACCAATGAAAGGCAGCTTCCAACACCTGAAGATTCTCTTCCATGACTTGGGGATGCTTTCTGCCAAAAAAATCACTCAATGTCCTTGCCATCACCCCTTTGTCAATGCCGAGAAGGTAGCCCACAACACCAAGGGCAGCGATGTTTGAGAACCTATCTTTAGCCAACTCCTTAAAAGGGACTTTTAGAAGGCGGTCAGCAGCAACCTCTAAAGCGGCATCGATGACAATAAGCCCGTCAGGCAAAAGATCCTTGCTGTGCAGAGTCACAGTATCCCTGTCTAGCGCTACAAGGAGATCCACTGCCTCCTCGGGCGCATCGACCTCATCAACCCCGACGCGTATAGCAAAGGTATTATGTCCACCACGAATGCGGGACTGGTAGCTCTGGGTCACTACGATGAAATAGCCGCTTCGCACAAGAATCTTGCTCAGCAGTTGTCCGATGGTTACCAGCCCTTGACCTGCCTCACCTCCAATGAGGATGTTCATGTTGCCACCTCGTTCAATGGAGGCCCCAGATGATTCAGGACCTCCATGGTTTCCAGATTTTAAAGTGCCCTCATAAACGCCACAAGGTCTTTTTTCTCCTGCTCTGTAAGCTTGAGGCCCTGAATCAAGTTGAAGAACTCGACCGTGTCTTCCAGTGTCAGCAGCCGGCCATCATGTAAATATGGCGGCGAGTCCTTGATCCCACGCAGGGGAAAGGTCTTAATAGGTCCATCTGCAGAAGCCATCCTGCCATTGATCATCCGCGGCTTGTAGAATCGTTCTGTCTTCAGATTGTGCATGAGATTGTCAGTATAGTAAGGCGCCGGATGGCAGACGGCACATTTGGTCTTTCCGAAGAACAGCTTCTGCCCTCGCATTTCCGCCTCAGTGGCCTTTGTGGGACAGAGCATGCCATAGATATTTAGCTTAGGGGCCGGCGGGAAGTCTAAGATCGCCTGAACCTCGGCCATAAAGTGGACTTGGCTACCCCGTTCGAGAACATTAACGCCTTTTTTCGTGGCGATCACCGGATCGCCGTCAAAATAGGCGGCACGCTGCTCAAATTCGGTGAAGTCTTCAATCGACTTCAGCGCGCGCTGTGAGCCGAAAAGACGCTGGATATTTACTCCGCGCAGAGTTGGAGTATCAAGGCGGTGGCGAAACTCCTGGGGACGGATGTCGCCTACTAGATGCGTAGAGCCGTTGGTATGCCCGTTCGCATGGCAGTCAAAACAGGTAACCCCACGGCTTGGACGCTCTGAGCGACGGTCTTCGGTCTGGTTGAACTGCTGTTGCGGGAAGGGTGTGACCAGCAGTCTCAGTCCTTCAAGCTGCTTGGGATTAAGTGTTCCGTTGAACAACTCATAGTAGTTGTCGATGGTTACCAGCTTACCCTGGGAGACGTCACCAAGGTCCGGCCTTGTAGTCAGATAAATGGCTGCTGGGAAGTCAGGTAAAAAGTGATCCGGCAAATCAAAATCCAGATCAAAACGGGTGAGATCCCGCCCTTCCTGCTTTTTGATCTCATTTATATGGGACTTTGGGAAAACCATACCACCTTCAGGATGATTTGGATGGGGAAGTGGCATAAGTCCCTTGGGGAAAAGATCCTTTTTATAAATCTCTTCAGGGCTCATTGCCGCCAGCTTATCCCATGTCATCCCCTTGGGTAACTTTGCCCGCACACCTTCCTGGATGGGCTTTCCGCGGGACATAGTAACGCCCTTGGCTGGACGATTGCTCAAGTCATAGCGCTCATTGAGCAGGTCCATCTGACGCTCCATGACCTCAGGCTTTGCAGCCTTCATACGATCCATTATCGTTGCAAAGCTCTCTTTGATAACAACAGGCGAGTAACTAGTCCTTACAGATTCCTGTGCATA
>JAIWEZ010000036.1:0-5578 GCA_048631945.1 Gammaproteobacteria bacterium
GATTCTTTTCGTTTTGAATTTTAAATTTTTGTCATTCGATATTGTTTGGCGCAAGCTTCACTTCGTGTCGGATTTCGATATTCGGATTTCGGATTTAAACATTATTAATTAATATAAACAATATCTTACAAACATCGACAATCTTTTGTCGATGTTGTGGCGCTAAGCGCCTAATACGCAATAGTCGCTAATGATTAAGCTAATACACCTGACAAAGCGCTTTGGCAGACTTACCGCCGTCAATGACTTGAGTCTGGATATTCCACGAGGTGAAATCTTTGGTTTTTTGGGGCCAAACGGGGCTGGAAAGACGACGACTATCAAGATGATGGCCGGTATCTTACAGCCCACAGGGGGTACCGTCATAATCGACGGTAAGAATTTGGCTGAAGATCCGGTTGGGGCCAAACAGGTGACGGGTTTCATCCCTGATCGCGGCTTCCTTTACGAAAAACTCTCCGGCATCGAATTTCTTCGGTTTGTGGGATCACTATACGGGATGGATGATCGCCGTTCAGAAGCAAGGATAAGAGAACTCTTGTCCCTGTTTGAGATGGACCAATGGAGCGGAGATCTGATTGAAAGTTATTCTCACGGCATGAAGCAACGGCTGGTTATGTCGGCCGCTCTCATACATGAGCCTAAGGTGATTGTGGTCGATGAACCGATGGTTGGGCTGGATCCGAAAGGAGCCAGGCTCGTGAAGACCATCTTTAAGGCCCTTGCCAGCAAGGGGGTAAGCATTTTCATGTCTACCCACACCCTTGTCGTTGCCGAAGAGATGTGCGATCGCATAGGGATCATACATGAAGGCCGCTTGATTGCCCTCGGAACTGCCTTGGAGCTCAGACAAAAAGCTGGTGCTGAGAAACACGACCTTGAGGCTGTGTTCTTGAAGCTGATTGAAGATGTCCGGGGTAAGGAAGTTGAAAGCTGAAAGCTGAAAGCTCAAAGGCAAAATCAGAGATTAACTACTGAAATAGGCAGATTTCATTGAAAAGGAACCTTACTTCCCTATGAGCTTTCAGCTTTGACTTTTGAGTGAAGTTGGTTTTCTTTTTCCAGGGAGATACGGACACTGTCAAGGATGCCATTGATAAAGGGGCCGGAATCCTCAGTGCCGAACTTTTTTCCAATATCTATTGCTTCGTTGATGGATACCTTTGGTGGAATATCATCGCAGTAAAGGAGTTCATAGACAGCGATTCTCATAATGTTGCGATCTGCTCGGGACATACGGCTAATCTTCCAGTTTTCTGAAAAGCTTTTAATCAGAGGGTCGATCTCATGTTGAACTTTCATGACACCTTCGACCAGTCGCAGAAAAAAAGGCTTTACGTTTTCCGTAACCCCGAAATGTTTGCAAAACAGCTCAACGGCTTCTTTTGAGTGATCCTGGTTCATCTCCATCTGATAAAGAGCCTGCATGGCAAGCTCTCTTGAGCGCCGGCGATTCCCCATAATGCCTCGGAATTTATAATATCTATTAAAAGAACTTAGCGTCCTTCGGGCGGATCACGCGTGTGGCAAAAAAGCTATATCTTATCTACAGATTCTATGAGGTTTGCCATCTCCATAGCGGCCACGGCCGCGGACCAGCCCTTATTTCCGGCCTTTGTCCCAGCCCTTTCTATAGCCTGCTCCAAGGTATCCGTGGTGACCACACCGAAGATAACCGGAACCCCTGATTCCAGCCCGACCAAGGCTGTTCCTTTGGAAACCTCAGCACTGACATACTCAAAATGGGGCGTAGAACCCCGGATCACAGCCCCCAGACAAATAACAGCATGATACTTTTCTTTTTGTGTCATCTTCTTTGCCACAAGGGGGATTTCAAAGGAGCCTGGCACCTTCACGACATCGATATCCTGATCACGTGCCCCATGACGATTGAGGGCGTCCAGGGCACCGGCCAGAAGCCTGTCACTGACAAAATCATTAAAGCGGCTCACAACCAGACCGAACTTTTTCCCCTCAGCGGATATCTTCCCTTCGTACACATTTGGCATGATAGCTCCTCCTTAGTTTCCATCCCTAATTGGCTCTTTTTCCGATGAGCGGCGTTCTCCACGGGTTTCCGTCTGCGGCGTACGCCGTGTACGCCTCAACGAAAACCCTTGTGCGGCCTTGCTCATCGAAAAAAGCTCTCATTTATGAATTGGAAACTGGTTTATATGAATGGGCACTCCTTAGCGTTTGGTGTTTAGCTTCAGCAGATGGCCCATCTTCACTTTCTTGCAATTAAGATATCCCTCATTATACTTATTGGGCGTCGTTTCAATAGGTACCTGCTCGACTACGCTCAGGCCATAACCCTCAAGTCCCACGATTTTCTTTGGATTGTTGGTCACAAGCCTCATTTTGCGTACACCCAGATGCGCCAGTATTTGAGCGCCAATGCCGTAATTCCTTAAATCGGGTTTGAACCCGAGCCGCTCATTGGCCTCTACTGTGTCGTGGCCCTCATCCTGCAGCGCGTAGGCTTTCATTTTGTTGAGAAGTCCGATACCCCGGCCTTCCTGGCGAATGTAAAGCAGAACCCCTGCGCCTTCTCGTTCTATCATCTTCATGGCAGCATGAAGTTGTTCTCCGCAGTCGCACCGCATTGAACCAAAAACATCACCGGTGAGACATTCTGAATGAACACGTACCAGGACCGGCTTGGTAGAATCGATTTCCCCTTTGACCATGGCTATATGAAGGAAGTCATCGACATCATTATCATAGACAGTGGTCTTAAACTCACCAGAGCTACTGGTCGGAATGACCGTGGTCGCGACAGGATGGACGAAGCTCTCGGTCCGGAGCCGGTATTCGATCAGGTCTGCGATGGTGCAGATTCCTATTTGATGCTTTTTTGAAAATTTTTCCAGGTCAGGCATCCTTGACATAGTGCCATCTTCGTTCATGATCTCACAGATAACCCCTGCCGGCTTCAAGCCTGCAAGCCTTGCCAGATCTACAGACCCTTCTGTCTGTCCGGTCCGAACAATAACACCGCCCTTTCGTGCGCGGAGTGGAAATACATGGCCGGGCCGCACCAGATCAAACGGTTTGGCATCATCTGCTACAGCGGCCAGGATCGTTGTGGCCCTGTCTGCGGCCGAGATTCCCGTGGTTACACCGTATCTGGCTTCTATGGATATAGTAAAGGCGGTCTGAAAGCGTGAGGTATTATTGTCCGCCATGGGAGGCAACTGCAGAGCCCCTATTTTTTCCGGAGTCAAAGACAGGCAGATCAGCCCCCTGCCATGTCTTGCCATGAAATTGATCACCTCAGGAGTCACCTTTTCGGCAGCGATAGTCAGATCTCCTTCATTTTCCCGGTCCTCGTCATCAACGAGAATTACTATCTTTCCTTGCCTTATCTCTTCTATTGCTTCTTCTGTAGTCATGCGGGGCATTTTCATTCTCCTTACGGTATCTATTAGTCTTATGTTACAAACGGGTTCGAACGAGCTTCAACGAGGTTAAAAATCTGATCGTCACATAAAACCTGCCTTTGTCAGCAAGGTTTCGTCAATAGGTGATGCCTTATTCTCTGTCCCAGTATACTGATTGGCAAAGTGCCGGGTGAAGCGCTCCACGTATTTTCCTATGATATCCGTCTCAATGTTGACCGAATCACCTACTTTCATGAAGCCCATGGTGGTCATTTTGGCTGTGTGAGGGATGATGCTAACATCAAAAGCGCCCCTTTTGCAGGCATTGACTGTAAGACTGATACCATCAACGGCAACCGAGCCTTTTTGAACAATATAGCGGAGAAGGGCTTCCGGCACACCAAACACAAAAAGCATGGCATTGGCCAGGGGGCGCCTGGCCTTGACCACGCCAACGCCATCTACGTGCCCGGTTACCATGTGTCCGTCAAGGCGATCACCAAGACGCAACGCTCGCTCTAAGTTAACCTTGTCCCCTCTCTTTGCCTGGCCTAGTGTCGTCTTAACGAGCGTCTCAGGGGCTACGTCAACCTCAAAGATATTGTCCTGAAAATGGACGAGGGTAAGGCAAGCTCCGCTCACAGCAATGCTATCACCTATCTTGATCTTGTCCACGGAAAAATCGGCCTCAATACCCATGCGCAACCCGCCTGCCGCGCGTGTTAGCGATTTAACCGTTCCAAGTCCTTCTATTATCCCGGTAAACACCGAATATTTACTCCCTTGCAAGTGCCTAAAGTGAACGTAATAGTTCAGTCCACGTTGTCATTTCGAACGAATGTGAGAAATCTTGATCGGAAAGCACACAATTTCAGGCCAAAAGATTTCTCCCTTGGGTCGAAATGACAGAAAAAGCAATGGGTGGTGAAATATTACGTAAAAAGATCATCAAGTAAACTTTAGACATTTTAGGCACTCTAGCTCACTTTAGTTCACTCTTGACGTTTCAGATATCCTTCGATCATCACGTCGTCTTCAAATCGATGAACCGAAATATTATTAAGCCTCATGCTTTGCTCCATGAGCTCAATCCCCGAGCCGGCAAAGATAGGAACCCCGTCTTCACCGCCATAAATCTTGGGAGCATAAAACATGTAGACCTTGTCCACAATGCCCGCCCTTAGGGCTGAACCATTTACACGGCTTCCCCCCTCGATAAGGAGGCTTGTAACGCCCATCCTGCCCAGCTCTCTTACAAGGGCAGTAAGATCAATCTGTCCCTCCTCCTCGTCCAGTTTAAGAAAACGCACATTGGGTCCCTCCAGCATCCTTTTCTTTTCTGCTGGGGCCGAACTACCGAAGACTATTAAAGTATCAGAATCTGAAGCAAGATGCAACAGCCGTGCATTCGGGGATATAGATAGGTGGGTGTCGAGCACGATCCGTATAGGATCTGATGCCTTACGGTTTTCTATGCGAGTTGTCAGCCGGGGGTTGTCCTTAAGGACAGTTCCTTTGCCTACCATGATCGCGTCAACAGCATGACGGAGCTCATGGACGAATTGTCTTGAAAGGGGATTGGTGATCCACTTGGAATCACCTGTACGTGTCGCTATGCGACCGTCAAGCGTAGCCGCGCATTTTAGGATGACAAACGGCAGTGATGTGGTGGCGTATTTGATGAAAATTTCATTGAGATGTCGACACTCATCTTCGCAGACTCCAGCCGACACATCCAGACCCTGACTTTTCAAAAAAGATAGCCCACCGCCGGTCACCCGCGGATTCGGATCTTTCATCCCCGCTACGACTCGTTTGATACCACTTTTGAGGATTGCCTGAGTGCAGGGCGGTGTGCGGCCCGTGTGGTTGCATGGTTCCAAGGTTACATAGAGTGTGGCCCCACTGGCTTTTTCCCCAGCATCATTAAGGGCGTGGATTTCGCCATGGGGGCCACCTGCGGCCTGATGGAAACCCTTTCCAACTAACTTGCCATCCTTAACAATAACTGCCCCCACCATCGGGTTGGGTGAGGTCCAGCCCCGCCCCTGTTCGGCCAGCTCAAGGGCCATTTTCATGTAAGATTTGTCCACGATTATCAAAGACCTCAAAATAAAAAATAAGCTCAAAGCAGAACAAAATCCTTCTTGCTTTCAGCTTTGAACTTTAAGCTTTAAGCTCGTCCGAAGTTAGCT
>JAIWEZ010000036.1:5588-12668 GCA_048631945.1 Gammaproteobacteria bacterium
CATCGGACATCGCTGTGGGCGGCGCACCGGAGGAAACGCCGGAGGAAACAAAAGAAAAATGAAAGCAACTACTCAGGTTCAGAGGTTCACGGTTTAGGGGTTCAGGGTTGTGTCTGACAAAGAAAGCAGGATTTACGAAGAACTACGGGCTAAAGAGCCAGATACAAGATGCTTTCGGACCATCAATGCATATTGCCGAAGGTTTCGATTCCGAATGGAATGCAGTATTCATCCGATTCTTATGATACGCCAAGCCACTAACCGTGAACTGTGAACCTTGAACCGGACAACCTGAGTAGTTACAAGTGAAAAAGCCTCTATCCAAATAGACCTGCCACACAGCCCGTCATCAGGCACGCAAGTGTTGCGGCGTAAAGGGCTCGGAAACCCAACTGGGCGAGATCTTTTGCCCGGCTCGGCGCTAGGGCCGAAAATCCCCCCACAAAGATGGCCAGAGAAGCAATGTGTGCGAACCCGCAAAGGGCATAGGAGGCAATCGTAATGCTCCTTGGGTCCGTAACCATACCATCCTTGATTAACTGGTGCAGGTGCTGGTAGGAAACGACCTCGGTCACGATTGTCCTTTCCCCTAAAAGGGTAGCAATGTGTTCCACGTCTTGAAACGGCACCCCCATGAGAAGCGTGATCGGATAGTAAAGGTATTTCAGGATCAGTTGCAGGGAAAGACCGATTCCGAAAAGCTTAGCCCCTACAAAACCCAAGAACCAGTTGAACATGGAGAGCAACCCCAGGAATGCCAACAGAAGGGTGATGATCCCAACACAAAGTTTCACGCCATCGTTGGCCCCCATAATGATCGATTCTATCCAGGTGCTGGAACGGCGATCTTTTTCTACCTGAACGCTCATGCCCAAGGTCGTTGGTCTTTCGATTTCAGGTACAACCAGCTTTGACATGATAATGGCAGCCGGTGCGCTGATGACGGATGCCGATAGCAAATGGCCGGCTATGGATGGAAATTCCCTGTGTAAGAATCCCACATACAGAGCGAGCACCGTGGAAGCTATGGTACCCATGCCTACTGTGAGGACCGTGCAGAGTTCTGATCTGGTCATCTCCCGGATATAGGGTCTTATGGTCACAGCGGATTCTATCCCTACAAATATGTTGCTCGAAGCGCACAAGGCCTCTGCCCCGCTGATTTTCATTAAGTAGGTAAATATCCCGGCAAAGACCTTGATGATGGCCGGAATGATATTCAGATGATAGAGAAGAGAAACAAGCGCTGAAAAAAATATGATCGAAGGGAGCACTTGGAAGGCAAGGATGAAGCCAGGTGAGGTTTCTCCCATGGGGCCGATTTCCCCGGGTGATATTGATAGTGGCCCAAAAACAAAGTAAATGCCCTCTTTGGCAAAAGAGATCACCCTTAATACTGCATCGTTTAACAGAGAGAAGATGACAACGCCTGCCGCGAGTTTAAAGACAACAAACGCGAACACAAATTGAAACAGGAGACCGGTGAGTATCAATCTGACATTGATGTTTTTCCTGTCCCTTGAAGCCACCCACGCCAGAAACATCAGGACAAAAAGACCCACCAAGCTTATCAGTCTATCCAGCATCAATCAGCACCTTTTGATTTCGGAATGCGGAATGCGGAATGTGGAACAAAAGATTTGAGGCAAAAAATCCTTGTTAAATACCTGAATTCCCAAATTCATTTCAACGTCCAAGCAGGGCAGCCAGTTTATCTCCGGCCTCCCTGTCTAATGTCCCTTTGGCCTTGGCGAGATCAACCGTGTAAAGACCCAGGCACCTGTAAAGTTGAAGAAGCTCGGGGGCATCCTTTTCTATGGCCTTAAGGTGAGCTGACACGGTTGCCACATCTCCCCGGGCAATGGGCCCTGTCAGGGCGGCGGGTATCCCTTTTGCGCCGATATTACTCAGGGTGCCCCTGATCAAAGGAAGCAAAGCATTGAAAGAAGTATCCGTCGCCAATCCTGCCGCTTCATTTAATTCAAGGGCAAGATGTATCAGCGTCACCAGATAGTTGGAGGCTGCTACGGCTGCTGCATGATACAGCATCTTTTTTTCTGCTGTAATTTCCAACAGGATACCGCCTATATCTTCTACCATTTGACGGACAATTGGAAGGGCATCTCCGTCACCTTCAATGGTGCAAAAAGAGCCGGGCAACAGACTGACGGCCTGATCAACCGAGGCAAAGCTTTGGAGGGGATGAAGGGTTGCAACCTCAGCCCCGCAGTCTCTTGCCGACGACAGGGTGTCTGACGAAAGGGCTCCGCTGCAGTGAATCACCACCGCATTCTTATCAAAGCCCCTGTGTTCTGATATGCTCATGCATGTGGATTCAATTAAGTCATCAGGCGTGGTGATGAATACAACGTCCGCCCCTCGGGTGACCTCCCAAGGAAAATTTGAGAATCGCTCTGAACCTGTTACCCCGGCAGCCCTGCGGGCTGTCTCAAGATTGCTCGTGGCCACCCCGGATATACGGTAGTCAACATCTCTGAGAAGCTTACCAATGGCCGTGCCCACGGTCCCACAACCGACTATAGCAACCCTGGGCTTTATTTTTCCGACAAGAAGAGCTTGCATGTCCCCACCCCCTCGTCTTCTATTTGCAAGGTCACATGGTTAATCCCGAACCTGTCGTTTATCAGGCGTGTCAATTTCTCGAGAATTTCTTTGTTTCGTCCCATGTCCTCAACAACCACGTGGGCGCTCAACGAATCTACCTGCGAGGTTAAGCTCCATATGTGCAGGTCACACAGCCCGGTCACGCCATCAACAGAAAGCATTGCCTGTTTGATCTTGTCCAGATCAATATACGGCGGCACTCCCTGCATGAGGATGTTCACCACATCCCACAGTAGACGCCATGCGCTGTATATAATCAAAAGCCCAATCAGAATGCTGACAAGCGGGTCAAAGAGCGTCCAACCGGTGAGGCTTATTACCACAGCCGCAGTGATTGCCCCCACAGATCCGGCGGCATCACCAATAAGATGGAATAGAGCACCTCTGATGTTCAAGTTTTCCGTTCCGGCCTTATGCAAAAGATATATGCCCAACAGGTTTATGATCAACCCCAAGATAGCGATAAAAAGCATGGGCACACTTTTCACCGGGGCCAGATGCTGAAAACGGCTGTAAGCCTCCCCGAAAATCCAAAGCGCAATCAGAATAAGCAACACGCCGTTTATGAATGCGGCAACTACTTCAAAACGGTAATATCCATATGTTTTGGTCTGGGAAGGTTTCCTCGAGGAAAGCCAAAAGGCAAACAGGCTTAGTCCCAGGGCAAACATGTCTGAGAGCATATGCCCTGCATCCGAAAGAAGCGCCAGGCTGTTGGTCCAAAGACCCCCCAACACCTCGACCACAAAGAAAAGAGAGGTCAGGACAAGGATAACACGAAGTCTCGACCTGCCTGTTTCTCGAAGCGAGCTGTGACTGTGGTTTTGACAATGGTGTTCCACGAAGATTTCACCCAAGACAGCTCAGATAATGCCCACCCAGCAACTCCGGATGGACACGACGCAGTTTCCTATTCAGAAATGAGCAATTTTTCGCAAGGTCAAGGAAATCAAGGTCTATCCATCCTCAAACGGCCTTCTGCAAACAGCTGAATGCATTCCGGATAAAGCTGCCATTCAAGCTTGAGGCCTTTTTCTCTGACCGTATCAATGGTGTCGTCAGGCGTGATCTCAAAAGCCTTCTGTCCTATAATACGTCCGGTGTCTTCTCCATAGTCAACAAAATGTACTGTGCAACCTCCCACCTTGCAACCATAGCGATACGTGTCACCGTAGCCATCCGGGCCTGGAAAGGATGGAAGTAGAGAAGGGTGGATATTCATGATCCGGGGTTGTGACGGATCTGTGTTCACGCGGTCAATGAAATAAGGGGTAATTATTCGCATGAAGCCTGCCAGGACCAGAAGGTCAAACGGATAGGCTTCCATTTCTTTAAGCAGGGCTGCCTCGGCAATGGCCCTGGAGCGAAAGTATTGTTCCACCTTAGTCCGGTCCGAAGAGAGTGGGGAGACGCGTTGCTTGGCCAATACTGTTTCCAGATCAAAGCCCTCGGGAACCGGATCTTTTAGTGGTTTCCCCCGGGTCTCTTTTATGATTGCCCGATAATCGACTGCAAAGGTGGGGATCCCAAGCTTCTGTGCCCTCTTGAGACCATAGGCCTCTGGGTTGTCCGAACCCACAAAGACGACCCTTGCATCTATTCGGTTCGACCTGTAGGCGTCGATGATGGCCTGTAGATTGGTCCCACCCCCTGAGATCAGGACGCCAACGCGAATTTTTTGAGCCATGGATATGTGACTATCAGCAGGCCATGAACCTGTCAATAGGAATGACTTTTTTTGCCTTGACTTTGAACCTGTTAAAAACTATAGCTTTTTTATGCAAAGTCACCGACTTGCGCGTCTTCTCCAAATCATCGTTGAGGTCAGAACACAGCCCGACAGATTCCCCGATCAAATCGCAAGAGACCTTGGAATCTCTATCAGACAATTCTACTATGACCGGAATCAGCTTGCCCAGATGGGGTTTCGATTCTCACGTGAAAGAGGCCGCTTCACTATCCTTAGCGATCCAGTGGTCACCATTGGGAAGCTCCCCCTCAGCGAGCTCCTGGCCTTTGTCTTGGCTACTCGTCACCTATTTGCCACCAGAGATTTTTCTATCGTAAGACGTGCACTGAACGGGCTTTACAACTTTGTTAACCACTTACACGAGCCCCAGAAAGAGCTTCTGAGGTCTGTCATCCAGGATGTTATTATCAGGGACGGCTTTGGTTGCAGGCCTGACATCCTCGAAGACATAATACGTGCGGTTGACGAAAAGAAGCGTATCCTGGTGCACTTTCGGCATGGCGCTTCAGGGAGCCGAACCGCACTGGACCCGTTCGCACTCTGTTTCAGGAAGTCCAAGCTTTTTTTGGACGCATATGCGGTCGAAAGAAAGAAACGAAGACGATACAGAGTTGGAACTATAGACAAAATCGTATTCACCCCGTTTTACAGGCCGGAATACTCAGGGGTGGAAGGGAAAGGAGAGGGTTTATGAGAGAAGTTGTCATTGTTAGTGCTGCCAGAACAGCTGTCGGGACATTTCGGGGCGCTTTATCAAGCATCCCTGCTACTGACCTCGGAGCCAGTGCCATTGTCGAAGCCATGAAACGTGCTGGAATTTCTTCCGACGATGTAGATGAGGTGATCATGGGGAATGTCCTGCCGTGCGGTTTGGGTCAGAACCCCGCCAGGCAGGCCATGCTAAGGGGGGGGCTGTCTCACGTTGTTGGAGCTACAACCGTCAACAAAGTCTGCGGCTCGGGTTTAAAAGCGGTTATGATAGCCGCCCAGGCCATCATGGTGAACGATGCGGATGTGATCGTGGCAGGGGGCATGGAAAATATGAATCTGGCTCCCTATTTTCTCCAAGAAGCCCGCACCGGCTACCGCATGGGACATGGCAAGCTAATAGACGGCATGGTACATGATGGACTCTGGTGCCACATCAACGACTTTCATATGGGCATAAGCGCAGAGCTTTGTGCTGAGAAGTATGAAGTAACCAGAGAGGACCAGGACAAATTTGCTCTGAATTCATATGACAAGGCTTTGAAGGCCCAGTCTGATGGAGGCTTTGACAAAGAAATATTTCCTGTAGAAATGCCACAGCGAAAAGGGCCTCCGATCTCGTTCGACAGGGATGAAGTAGTCCGGGAAACCTCCATGAAAGCCCTGGCCAAGCTTCCGTCGGCCTTTAAAAAGGAAGGCACTGTCACGGCCGGAAACGCCTCGAAGATCAGCGATGGCGCTGCAGCCGTGGTCGTTATGGCCCGGGAAGCAGCCGATGCCATGAACTTGAAGCCGATAGCGCGACTTGGTGCACAATGCTCCGTTGGTATTGACCCGAAATACGTGCTGGTGGCACCCATTCTTGGGATTCCCAAGGTACTGAAAAAGGCAGGGCTTAGTATTGATGATATCGACATCTTTGAAATCAATGAGGCCTTTGCCTCATCATCTGTTGCCATTATCAAAACCCTTGGGCTTGATCCGGCTAAGGTGAACCTCCGAGGCGGCGCAGTGGCTCTGGGTCACCCGATCGGTGCAAGTGGGGCAAGGGTGCTGGTTACCCTTTTGCACCTGATGGAGGACAAGGGAGCAAAGCGCGGCCTGGCTACATTGTGCCTGGGTGGTGGTGAGGCAGTTTGTCTGATTGTGGAAAGAGACTAGGGGCTTGCACAAGCCCTAAAGGAGCCAGTTATGTCCTATAAGACCATTAAGCTTGAGGTGTCAGAGGCCATTGCAACCCTTACTTTTAACCGGCCTGAGGTTCTGAATGCCCTCAACCCGGAAATGATAGGAGAATTTCACGGGGTTCTGGGAGATGTCCGGGAGATGCCCGAGGTGAAGGTGCTCATATTGACTGGTGCCGGCAAGGCCTTTGTTGCCGGGGCTGACATACAGATACTTCAGGGGTTTGATCCATTAGGGGCCAAAGAGTTTGCGCAGGCTGGTCAGTCGGCCCTGTTTGCACTGGAGGCCATGGACATTCCTGTAATTGGCTGCGTAAATGGCTTTGCCCTGGGAGGTGGCTGTGAAATCGCGATGGCATGTGATTTCGTATGCGCGTCAGAAAAAGCAAAGTTTGGGCAGCCGGAAGTTAACCTGGGACTAATTCCGGGTTTCGGCGGAACCCAGCGGCTCTCCCGCCTGGTTGGAAAAGGACGCGCCAAAGAACTCTGCATGACGGGTCGCATCATTTCAGCTCAGGAGGCCCTTGCCATAGGCCTTGTCACCAGAACTTTTCCTGCAAAAAGCCTCATGGATGAGACCTTGAAGATCGCAAGAACCATTGCGGAAAAGGGCAGGGTCGCACTCAGGGCTGTCAAGCATGTGATCGACAACGGTCTTGACGTCGATCTGAAGACCGGCTGTGCCCTGGAAGCCGATGCCTTTTCCATCTGTTTTGCCAGCCCTGATCAAAAGGAAGGAACCACAGCCTTTCTGGAAAAGCGGCCACCAAGGTTCACGGGAAAACTGGTATAACGCAACACTTTAGCTGTTTG
>JAIWEZ010000037.1:0-12513 GCA_048631945.1 Gammaproteobacteria bacterium
GACTTCAAGGTGTCAAGCAGCTGCTTCATGTGTGCGTTGTGGGCCGCCATCTCTGAAGCCTGGGCATTGACCTTATCAACATGCTTGTCGTTGTGGTGGGCCTTCGATCCCTGCAACTGCTGTGTGTAGGTCGCCCAGTAAATGAAGAAGGGCTTGTCGTCCTTGGCCTTGTCCTTGACATAAGCCGTGATCTGCTTGATCGACTCGGCCTCAAAGGCTTCCTGTCGATCTGGACCAAGTTTGCCGGCAACGCCCTCTATAGGCTTGCGTCCCTTGCCTTTGCGCCCAACGTAACCGGCCACCGACAGATCAATTCCGGTTCGCTTCAAATATTCCTCTTCCCCAGGGAAGTCGTAGAACATCGACTTGTGGGTACTCGGTGCGTCCTTATATAGGTCGTATGAACCGGGCCAGTTGTCGGGGGCACCATTCCACAGGCCGTAGTACGCGTAGTCGTAGCCCTGGCTCTCGGGCAAATGCTCGGGCTCTTCGCCAAGGTGCCACTTGCCCCACATGGCGGTGTTGTAGCCCGCCTTTGATAGTACCTCGGCCACCGTCACTTCCTTACCCGAAAGCCCGTCGGTCTGACCTGGCCAGAGTACACTCAGCAGTCCGGTGCGGACCGGATGGCGGCCTGTGTTAATGGCAATTCGGGACGGCGTGCAAGACGGTTCCGCGTAGGCGGTCCAGAAGCGCATACCCTCAAGAGCCATCTTGTCGAGCTCGGGCGTGGGTGTACCGCGGTGTTTACCGCCGCCTTGCCAGCCCATCTCACCCCAACCTACATCGTCGGCCAGGATGTAGATGATGTTGGGTTTCTTGCCGAATTTTTTCTCGAGGGCGGCAAGTTTCTCATCGATCTGCTTGTCCTCTTCCGCCCATTTCGCCTTATTCTTTTCTTCAAGCTGAAGATACGGCGCATCCGGTTGAATTGCATACGTACTTAACGGCAGCGCAATCAGCAACACAGCAATTACCACAATACTTTTCCAAAAAGCTTTCATTTGCTCCTCCTTTGTTTGATTTGCTAATTTCATAGTCTCCGCCACTTTTTTACGTTGCAAACATTCATCACCTCCTTTCACTTTCGATATGGAGATAAAGAGAATGATCACAGACTTAACCGTCCTATGAAAAGAGCGCAATCAGCCGGTTAAAACCCGTACCCAAAGCTCACGCCATAAACCAGCACCTGTTCGCCATCCACAAAATCCACGTTGAATAATGGTGATATAGACCATCTATCGATCTCGAATCCATAGGCCACACCTGCGCGGAATAGAAAATCGTGTCTGTCTTGTCTATAATCGAAACCGGGTGCCAGGATGAAGATCCAGCCTTTGTAAGGATGTATGAAAAGCGGTACCGCACCGATGAATTCATTGAGATCTCCGCCTACATGCTCGACCAGGCCGCCGATGCCCAGGATCTCATTCAGGCGGTACTCGTATCCTATCCCAACAGTGAACCCATCTTCACCCTCATCATGGGTATTCCCAAGAAAGAGCTCCAGCCTATGCTGATGACCGTGGACTCCCTCATGGCCTTCATGCTCCTCTTCCGCTGCGGTAGTCCCAGGTGCCATCATTATCAGTAACACTATGGCTGGCAATAACAAGTCCCATCTTTTAATCATAATTCATAACCCTCTTCAAAGTAAGTTCAAAGCGCCACAGACTCCGGCCTCATGCCACTCAGTAAGTGAGAGCGAGACTCTATGTGCTATCCAAAACACTCTGGGGCAGGTTAAGAAGGCATTTTGGATTTCGCTAGTTAGCCAACCAGTCACCCACCTGGAAATAGAAGGCTACGCTTCGGTCTCTCGCAAACGCAAAGTCAATACCTATCGAGAGCTTCTGCTCTTCTACGAGCATGTAGCGCAGGCCAACACCGCCTGCAAAATTGTTCTCGGCATCCCAGAGCCCATTAACTTCGTCCGCAATACGACCACCTCCGCCGAATGCCGTGGCCGTCCAGCGTCCATAAAAATTCCATCGTACCTCAGCTTGTCCTGTGATAGCGACTTTGTCTAAAAGCTGACCGCCCGCGTAGCCCCTGAGACGGATACGCGAAAGATCCCAGAATGGGGCGTCTCCATCGACGAACTGACCATCGAGGCGATACACGAGCGTGACGCTATCCCGAAGGGGGAAGTATTGAGCAAACTTAGTGACGACTTTAAAGTAATCGAAATCCCCTCCCGCATAGGAGCCAAATGGGGTGGCGGTCAATTCAAGCCAGCTACCGCTGGAAGGCCAAAAATTAGAATCTCTGGAATCATATACAGTCACCAGCCCCAGGCCTGCGGTCTGTGTCTGCCCACCTGCGCCGAGCGCATTGGATTCGATATCTGAGTTGCCAAATTTGATATCTACGTTCAAAAGCTTATACTGGCCTCCGGCATACCAGTTGTTCCAGGGTAATCCGTATAGTACACGTGGGACAAAAGCACCCGACACCGCCTGGTATTTGATGGGATTTTCCTTCAGGGGAGAATCGTTCCCGATCCCAAAGAAATCCAAGTTGAACTCGCCGTAGAGAGCGGGAACTCGAACCCGAAGGCGATCGTCCATGTAATAACCATCATGAAATGCGCTGACGGCCCAACTCTCTGAACTGGTGTACATGACGAATGCACCCGTGGTCGAGTTCGGCGAGTCAGGTGTTTTGCTATCCTTCGGGTGAAGGTAAAGAAGGGCAGCAGCAAGTCCTGTCCCGATCGTTGGGTTGGAAATAGGAATGGGGACCGGGACGATGCGGGAGTCTTTCCCAAGTACTTTCTTTGGGGCGTCTTTCGCCCCTTCAACCTTGGACAGAACCTCCTCTGTTTGGCTATCGATGACACCGGCAGAAGCGGCTGTCGTCACGTATACGATGATCACACAGAGGAAGAAGACGAGCAGTTTTTTTATAAAAATGCGATGCCCCCAATTATTAAAATGAGCGACCATTTTTAGGACCCCCAAGGACTTTTCGTCCCTGCCTGCCCGCATCGCAATGTCCTCGCTGTGACAGCGTTTTTGGACCAAATATTTATGCAACGTTAGGGTTTAGTCCTGCTTGGTAACATCGGTGTTTCTACTATCCCCAAAAAGACCAGATAAACACCACCAGAAAACCCACCGGAAAAGCGAGACGAGACAGGCGGTCGATCTTGCGTGCCAGTTCACCCCGATTCCCATATATGAGAGAGGACGTTAAGATCACCTCGATCAGCGCCAGGAACACCATTACTGTGGTGCCGAGAATAAAGTAGTCCATGCGTGTCATGTAGGGCAGGCGGGGAAGCAGATTCGTCAGTACAAAGCGATATGCGATAATGCTCAGTATGGAGCTCGTCGCCACTCCGATTTGCGAGGCTGCTAGACTCGGATCAATCCAGAAAGCTGCCCAAGACATTGCGACAATCACTGCCAACGGTAAGATCACTTGCCAGAAATAGAAGGGGAATCGGCGTTTGGCTTTGAACTCAAAGGCAAAACCAGCTGCTTTTACTTCCGGAATAGGTTCATAGGGACGGACCCGACTCTCGTATTCCATTATGTCCCAGTCCGGCAACGACAACTCCCTGGAAATCCCACCGCCAGTCAGTTCCCTCTCGCTTTTCACGATACCGGGGACGAAAACCAGTTCATTTGTGGTGTATCCAGTGGCCACGAACTGGACCCTAAATCTGTGCCGATCCATCGGGAAATCAGACAGTTTGAGACGCTGGATCACTTTAAAGACGTAGTGCTGGTCGTAGGTCACAGTCCCATCGGGGCTTACCCTAACGGTCTCCGGTAGTGACTTTCGAATAAATCCACGCTGGTTGGCCACCACAATCCGTGGATTCCAGATGCTATCCAGCGGTAGTATCCGTTCAGACGTCCCGCTCTGCGTCAGGTGCTTGTCTTGCCACCAAAGGCGGACGTACATATTCACATTGAAAGTTTGGGTAGCCTCGTCAATGTCTTCAATGTCCGCCATGAACACGAAGAATTGCACTCGTAGTGGCCCTTCTCCTCCTCCTGGGTAGCTCGCTGTGCTACTCTCCATTTCTCCTGCCAATGAAACAGCAGGAAACGCAAGCAGGGTCGCCAACAGAGCCGTCAGGAACAATCTGCGGCTGTCAATCGGATTTTTCATCATAAAGTACTCCGCAACAGAAGCCGTCCCCATTGCTCCGAGATTTGTGTTGAGGAGTTGAGATAAGGATTTAACTCCTCCATTGTTATTCCTTTTAAAGCGTCACGATCCGAGCTTGCTTACATACCACTTACCAGGTGAATTTAACTGCTAGGATCGGGCCGTGCATCAGCATATCGTACTTAAACACGTTGATCCCACTGCCGGTCTCGTAGTCCTGGTATAGAGCCCGATAACCACCCAAGAAGCCCACGTGTTTCCAGGGCTTCCAATGTATAAGGCTAATTGCATTCCAGGTGAAATCAGATGCGTCTCCAATACCAAACCCTCCAATGTCACCCCTTAGACTAAGCATCCACTTCTCGGATATTTGCCACTTGTATCGCAAACCTATTATGAGATCGAGCCAATCCTGGTTTGCTTCAATCTTTGGGGGGACTGGAAGGGGCCCCGGCCCCCCCACGGTATCTATTTCAGTGTCCAAATCAGTATAACGGACACCTCCCAACCCTTCGAACATATGTCGACCCTTGTGGTAGAATCGATAAATGGCACCCAATTCAATCAATGTGTCCACAAAATCCACATTAATTGTGGCGGCCCTAGGACCCGGAGTTGTTATTGAATCGCCGATGTTTACGTAGCTGAGATCAAACAAAAACCCCCACTTCCTCTTGTAAAATCCCTCAAAATGGACCGTATATGCGGCCTCAAGTTTGTCGAAAATCTCATCGAAATCGAGCTTTAGAGACTGTGTCTGACCGCGCACTGTCATGTTACCGTCCATTTTAACTGCCCACAGATATAAGGGAGCCAGGTTGAACTCCCAATCGCCTGAAGCGGCCGGGTCATCTTTACCATATGCGGATGTAGACATAATTAGGATGACCAGCCCCATAAACATTGCTTTTGTTACTTTCGACATGATTCAAATCCTCCTTTTGTTTTTTCCTATTTGTTGACCATTTCCTCGCGGCTTGCTTGGCGGTCCTGATGTAGGGCGATTGCCTTGCTGTTTGCTCAAAACCTGGGCCCAATCGTTTGAAGTGGTGTTGCTACCCGACGGGAATTGTAACAACCGGTGCCTGTCTTGGGGTTCCCGACTCCGCCAGAGAAAAGAGAAACATCAAGAAACTGAACACCCGCTTTGATTTGAGGTCCCGGTGATCAATCCAAAACCAGTGGTCTCGATAGCGTATGGCTGCGAAAGCATCATCCGGTTCCTCACTACCGCTTTTGACTCGAATAAGAGGGGGAATATCGGCGGCCATGGCGCCTTCCTCAAACATAGCGGGAGTGGCACTCCGTTCAGTCACATGCGCAGCAGGTACGTCAATGTAAGCAGCCAGTTCACCGAGGATCTCCATCATTGAGCGGCTCTGAATGGCGATCTCCCTATCATCTTTAGCAAGGAAACCATAAACTACATTGAACTCCCGCAGCTCGGGATTCAGACCAAGCAATTTCTTGACCGCATCAAACTTCTCCTCTATTTCGGGTTCAATATTTTTCTTGCGAAATAACATCACTGCCGTTTGTTTCTTGTCTTTTGTTCTCTGTATGCGCATTCCCATTGCCGCTGATGCCTGAATCTTGCGGAGTAAGGCAATTAATCGATAGAAGTCAGGGTCAGCCGAACGGGCATCCAGCCTTCCCCCGGCACGGTTTTGGATACCGTTTATGGCCTGCACGCAGACCCGAAACAGCATGTCGATTCGCCAGCCAGTTTGAACAAGGGACAAAATAGCAGGAGGAGGAATTGGATTCATCAGTTTTCTTGTGAACTTCTCACCCATGAGCGGTTGGTAGGTGACGGTCGGGCGATCGGCATATCTCCCTCGACCACCCACATTTTGGCTATTTCCCAGGAGGGCGCTACTCCAATTAAGACCTAGTTCTACCTCCCCCTCCAAGGAGTACTGATTAATGATAGTCGCAACATCCAGGAAAACTGGTACGTCAACATATCGCATCTTTACCATGTTAAGGAGCATCTGTTTCTTCCATGATTCTGCGATGGCGTGAGTGTAACCGAATCTGTCGCGGGTTACGTTTCCTGGCCCGATGCTCCCGCAAGCGGTCAGAAAGAGCAAGACCGCTGCTGCAAGAATGGGTCTGAGTTTAGTCGTCCGGACCATGATTAATATCTCCAACGGTTGACTTATTTTTCCTTCAAGTGCCGCTTTGCCCCGAGACTTTTGAAGAGATCCGATAATCCTGATATCTTTTTGACATTTCTGCGAAAGCTGCATGCAATCGAATTTAGTTGCTGTTAGGCGTTTCAGATTTTTCCGTAGGCTTTCCCTTTGGGAAAAGAAGTTTCACCGTAAACTGTAGATTCCAGTCTGACCCGAATGTGGGCTTCTCCACGTTCAAGTAAGCCGCCAGTTTGAGATCCACGGGCAACTTACCGAACTTGACAAGGCGGCCCACCCCGCCACCGAAGGGGACTGTCCATTTTTTTCCATATAATCGCCTGGAACTGAAACTCACAGTCTTACTTACCCTTTGGTTTCATCCACGCGGCCATGGACTGCACCAGAGCCTTGGTTTCCGGACGGAGGTTCTCGATACCGCCATAGGGCAGGCCGCGACCCGGCTCACGGTCCGGATACTGTTGCTTCATCCCCAAATGGCGCTTCAGCATCGCCACGAAGTTCCCACCAAAACCGACGCCGTATTGAATCGCATCCTGCGGGCGGTCCTCACGCGGATTCTTGTAAAGATCGAAAATGGGTGCGGCTATGGGGTTTGACCCGGGTAGCGGCAAATGAAACTTGTACTGCTGCTTGACGATGGAGCGGAGCATCGGTCCCTCATAGATGAAAACATAATCGCGACGACCATGGGTCTCTCCCATGAACAGCACGGGCGTCTGGTCAACCCCGTCGATCAGGCGATCGGTGGGAATGTGCTCTTCGGCGCCGGCCAGGCGGGCGGTGGTTGTGAAAAGATCCGTAACATGAATGATGTCCTGGGCGCGCGATCCGGGCTCCAGCACGCCCTTCCATTGCATAAAGGCGTTGACGCGGACGCCGCCCTCGAGGTGCGTGGCCTTGCCCCCGCGGTAAATTCGGTCCGACTGGCCGCTCCTGTCAACGTATTGCATGAAGGGACCGTTGTCGCCCATCACCATGACAACCGTGTTCTCGGCGATGCCGAGTTCTTCGATCTTATCGAGGATCTCACCGATCCAACCGTCGACCTTGGCGATCGACTCCGCAATGGGGCCACCGTTGAGGGTCTTCGCTTGCTCGATGTCGCTGCGGGTGAACGTCAGCGGGTGTTGCGGCCAGTATTGCAGGAAGAACGGCTTGTCTCCCTTGGCCAGGCGTTCGAGCTGTTTGAGGACGCCTTGCTTGTAGCCCTCTTCCATGCGGTTATAGTGCTCCTGGGTATATACCTCCCCGGCCTTGAAGTTCACCTCGCGCATGGGGCCGCCCTTTTCACCGACGACGCCGTACACCATGGCGTTGGGGTTCGTCCGGAAACTCTTGTCGAGTTCGAAGGTATCCGCACGCAACTTTCTCGACTGACCGGTCGACAGACCCTCGATCTCAGCCGTTTCGTTCATGATCGCCATCTGGCCTTGTTGGTGCATCGGATGTTCGGCGTAGTCAAAGCCCTGGTTGGTGGCATAGGATTCCTCGATGTCGCCGAGGTGCCATTTCCCCATATGAACCGTGGCGTAGCCGGCTTTGCTCAGGATTTCGGCAAGAGTCACCTCCCAGGCCGCCAGCCCATCGCCTGCGACCACTGCCTTTGCTTCGCTGGTCCCTGTCCGGGCGGCGTACCGTCCGGTCATCATAGCCGCACGGGTCGGCGTACAACTGGGCTCGGTATACATCCGCATGAGGGAGAGACCTTCATCCGCCAGCTTCGAGATCCGGGGGGTACTGTAGCCACGGATGACATCGAGATTCGGCATGCCGATTTCGCCGAACCCGAGATCGTCAAGGAGGATGTAAACGAAATTTGGCGGTTTGCCGCCGTTTTTCTTGCGGATCCCGGCCAGTTTTTTATCAATTTCTTTATCCTCGGCAGCCCATTTTTTTCCGTGCTGGGCCTCGAGGATGTAGTGCTCGGCATCGTGTATGATCTTACCCGTTTTGCTGCCTGCCAGAGCGCTGTTCGCCGAGCCCAACATCGCCAGAACGACCGGCACCATTATTAAATAAAATATTTTTTGTCTCATGGTTTTTCTCCTCCCTTTTACCCGGCTCAGTTAATGTTCACAACAAACCTCACATACTATTCAGAATTTCCTTCTTTTTGGTTTCGTACTCTTCCTTATCGATCAGATCCTTGTCGTATAGATTTTTTAGCTCAAGGAGCTTCTGCTCCGATGTCCCCGTTGATGCGGGCTGAGCCTGAGCAGGCTGAGTCTGAGCGGGCTGTGCTTGGGCATCGGCCTTTTCAGTTGCTGTTTTATTAGGGTCATCCACCACAACGTAGACCACCTTATTACTCTCATAGTATTTTTTAAAGTACTCCCCGTCGATAACATAGTAGGTCGTTCCGGTGACCTTGACCGTCGTGTAACCGGCGGGCAACGTGTACATTCGGGTGCCTATTGCCCACCGACGTCGGGTTCTTCGTCTCGTGCGACGGCGGACTCCGCCCACGCTGCCCGGGGTTGCAGGGCGGCCTATCACGGCCTGAGCTTCCTTGACCGAGAACTTGATCGGCGTCTCGAATAATGGAAAATCGAGGATTAACCCAATGATAAGAAAAGCAAAAAAAGCCATTATAAGACGGAAACCAAAAACGGCGCGATTCATGACTGACCTCCTATGTTATTAATCAAAAGTTGCTATTTTGTCCGCAGGAAGAAACTCGATTTTCTCGGCAGTGTCCGGTGCTTTGAAGCTGAATATACTCTCTTTTATTGGCGTCGAAGCATCCCAGTTGTTCAAGAATGTGGTGAGTTGTGGGGCACCTGCCACCCATTTGCTGGTGATCACGATCTTTCTTGGTAAAGGCGTCTTGCTGTTTTCAATCCAGATCTGCCAGTCGGTCTCTGCTCCTTGAAATGCCAGGTGATGGCATTCGACGCCAAAGACTTTGCTCAACCCCACATAAGACCCGGATTGCACATTCTCGATCAGAATTTCATAGGAATCTCCGTATATCAGATCAACCATAGGTGCTACCAGGCCGTAGGACTCAATGGCGTAATCCATCGCTGCGTCGATGGTTGGTGGGGCGTCAAGGGACGCATAGACATTCACATCTTTGCCATATAGCGTAATGGACTTTCCATCGTAATAGAGTTCCTGGCTGACCCTGTCGCCATCGATATTCGCCCGCAGCCGGTTAGGACGCTTCACGAACATGTCAACAGCCCGTGAGAGCTGCAATTTTTGTTTGCATGGTAGTAGAGTGTCAACGCTGTTTTCGATATGAAAAGTGAACTGCTGAAAGCCCCCGAGATACGCACTCATTTGCCGCAGGGTGTTGTCGGCCTGTGGATCAATTGACGGTTTTTTTTCTTGAGCTCCGCTTAGAGCAGGGACGCTCATCAGCAAAAGGCACACGCTACAAAAGAACCATTTTTTCATTCTAAACATTTTATCCCTCCTCATTCTTGTTCAAAAAAGCCTTTTACTCCGGATAGGATTATAATCTTTGATTCGATATAGAATATTGCATTATGAAAGTCCCCCTCTGGTAAAAGGAGGGAGCCAGGAAGCATTGTTTTTCCTTTCGTTAAGGCAATCGTGCCGCCTGCGCTGGCCCGTTAAATCGAGACCGTTCGCCATGGATGTCGGGTTGAACTGCTCACAACTAGCCCGCCGAGGCCTCCGGTTAAGACACGTTTACTTCACCTTCTCGACCGAAATAGCGAGCGACTCGGTATAAATGACGATCACGGTATCGCCGAGGCTGACCTTATCCAGCCGGGAAGGGTCTAAAACCTTGATTGTAATCGTGTTGCCCAGCGGTCCCTTGAGCGTAACCATCTCAGCCGGGCGGTCGATCCCCTCCACGGTGACCACGGCTTTGATCTGTCTAAGACCGTCGGCAGCCGGTGCTGTATCCGGCGGTGCCTTGGCTGCTACCTCAAGGACGGTTATCGGGTTTTCCTTTTCCTCAGCGGTCGGTTCGCGGATTTCCGAGGCCAGTGATACGTAGTAGTCGACCTTAATTTTATCGCCCGCCTTAACCTCGTTGAGCCGTTCGACCTGCTTGTCTACGGTAAAGGACGAAACATTGCCCTGCTGGTCCTTGATCGTAAGTTCGCGTTTTTCCAGATCGACCTTTTGTACTTCGGCCGTAACCGATACGACTTGCCATATTTCACGTACCGCAGATGCAACCCCGGCCATCAGGCCAATTGTTAGTGTGACAACCATCATCATGTTGAGTATCTTCTTTGCTTTCATTTTTCCGTTCTCCTTTCCAGTAGTTTAAAGTTAAAAAATATTTCTAAGGTAAGTCAAGACCCCATCACATTATTCAATGTTCCTTATCTTTAAAAATCTGCCAGTGGCAGGGCCAGTCAATCCATTGTGATCCAGCTCGGTCCAAACAAGCTTGGATCAGCGGGGTCCAAAACACCATTTAGGGTAAATAGTTCATCCAGCTATATATGCGAATGATTACCTTTCTAACAATCCGAATTGGCTTTGCCTTGTCAGTGTAAATCGCTGCAACACCAGCGGCTCCGGCCGGTAAATCCAGCTCGAAGGGATCTGCGTCCAGTTTGAGACGAACAGGGAATCGGCCCCGCGGTTCCGTGCTGGTAAATTCCTTAAGGGTCCCACTGGGAGGGAGTTGTCCCTGTCCTGTGGCTGAAATAACATCTTGTACCGTGGCGTGAAAGATTTTCCCTGGATGGTTGTCGAGGGCGACTTCAACAGGGTTTCCCCGCTTGATGTGGCGAAGGGCATTTTGCGTGAAGCTGGCGATGAAAATGGGCTCGAAATCATAGATAAAACTCATCACAGGCCTTGATACCATCTGACTCGCCACCTGCCCCGGCACGAGCGACATGTTGGTAACAAACCCATTGGCGGGCGCGTACACTGCGGTCTCCTTCAGCGCCCAGCGCGCCTTCTCCAGTACAGCCTTGAGCTGCGCAACAGTTGTGTGCTCACCGTGGATCTGGGATTTATAAGCAAGCCGGGCCCTTTCTCTCTGCGCCGCCGCCTCGCGTACAGCAGCCTGCGACGACTGATACTCCGTCTTCCAGCGAACAACCACCTTCTGAGCGGCTGCAGACTGTTTGGCGAGCTTTAGGTTTCTGTCGTACTCCACCTTAGCCCGTTCACGCTCGGCTTTCCTCTTCTTAAGCGTCTCTGTGGAGGCGTCCAAGGCGGCTTTCAATTGTGGAACCATCTGCTCTGCCTCGGCGAGTGCGGCCTCAAGGCGATTCACCTCTGCCTGATATGGGACGGGATCGATTTTGAAGAGCAGATCGCCCTCTTTCAGCGGCACATTCGGTTTTACAGCCACCTGGATCACCCTGCCAGTCACCCTGGAAACGATTTCGACGATAGGTTTGTAGATCCGCAAGTCCTTTGAATAGGGTTGACACAAATTCATCGCGATTAGGAGGGCCAGGATGCCGGCAATACCAATCAGTGCAGCAACAGCCTTGGCGCGAAGATCAAACTTGGCGAGTTTTAGCTTGTAGAAAATGAGCCAGATGAGCCCGCAATAACAGATAGTCAGGAAAGCTATCATGATGCCCCACCTCCTTCCTGAGCCGTCAGGGTGCTCACCTTCTTCTCCAATGCGATGAGGCGTTCAGACATATCCCCGATGGCCGACGTAAGTTCGGCAGTGGCCTTTTCATCGGTGACCGCCGCCTGAGCAGTGCGGGTATATGCCCAAACCAGGGCAATGGGCCACGCCACCCCCAGTGTGATAAGCCCAAGCCAGGCGCATACGTTAATGGCATCAGCTTGTGGATGGTTCCGGCTTTTAGCGATTTTGCCTGGCAATCCACCCAGTTTGACTGCTATGAAAGCGACGGCGGCGATAATAACCGTCAGGACAACGAAAACAAAAACGTCTAACAGCATAAGAGTCCTCCTATAAGAAGTGCCAACATGATCAATACATCAATACCTGTTTTTGAATTGAAAAATCTAAAATCTTCACCCGCCGGAATTATGGCGGGCTAAATCTTTCGCTCTTACTGTTTCTATGACCTCTATTCCTGCAGTTTTTGAAATCGTATGGAACTTGATTTCCGGCTCCTCACCGCTTCGGCATCGGAGGGGGTTTTCCACAGCGTCCCCCTTTCCAAGCCTCGTTCAAATTTATGGAAGGCTCGTTCGAGCCTCCCTTAAACCGCCGACTAATCATGCGGGGTCAGTTCCGCGCCCTTCGGCGTGACTTCTGATACTCGATGTGGGAACTTCTGAATCCTTTTCA